>DASYMT010000427.1:0-7454 GCA_036008925.1 Acidimicrobiales bacterium
GTCTGGACGGACCCGGGCACCGGGCTGCACGCCACCGACCCGGCGTTCGTCTTCCGGTCCGTCTCCCCGCCCGAGGCAGTGGCGGTCGTCAACCCGCAGGGCACGCTCGTGGCGACGGTCGGCCCACGCGACTCCGTCCTCACCGTGGTGGGCCGGGACCCCGACCCTCAGAAGAACCCGGCGCTCAGGGTCGACGGCTACACCTCGGAGATCGCGTGGCGGCCCGACGGGCGTCTCCTCTTTGCGTCGGGCGACCGACTCCGGTACTTCGACAGCGCCCTGCGGGGCCGGGTGCTCCGGATGGACGCCCGGACCATGCGGCTCGTCGGCGCCTTGTAGGGCTGTGCCCCTTGAGGACAGCAGCGCCCTCTAGCCTCGCCGCCGTGCAGGTCCTGGCCAACGGCAGCCCCACAGACCTCCCCGACGGCGCCACCGTCGAAGACCTCCTGTCCCTCCTGGGGCTGGGGGGCAAGTGGGTGCTGGTCGAGCGCAACGGCGAGCCGGTCAACCGCCGGGACCTGGCCACCACCACGCTGGCCGAGGGCGACAAGCTCGAACTGGTCCGGGCCGTGGCCGGTGGCTGAACTCCCCGAGAACGTCGAGCAGAACGTCGAGCAGCACGTCGAGCACCCGCTCCTCAAGGGCCGCCGCCTCTACCTCTGCACGGCCGACCGGCCCGACCTGACCGGCTTCCTGGCCGCCTGCATCCGCGGCGGCGTCGACATCGTGCAGCTTCGAGACAAGCACCTCGACGCCCGTCCCCTGCTCGACCGGGCCCGCATCGCCCGGGACGTGTGCCGGGACCACGGCGTGCCCTTCATCCTCAACGACCGGCCCGACCTGGCGGGCGAGGTCGAGGCCGACGGCGTGCACGTGGGCCAGGACGACGCCCCGCCCGCCCTGGCCCGCCGGCTGCTCGGGCCCGAGCGCATCGTGGGCCTGTCCACCCACGCCCCGGCCGAGCTGGACGAGTCGAATGCCGAGCCGGTCGACTACATCTCGGCCGGGCCGGTGAACGCCACCCCCACCAAGCCCGGCCGTCCGGGCGTGGGCCTCGACTACCTCCGCCACGCGCAGGCGCACGCGGCCCGGCCCTTCTACGTGACCGGCGGCGTCACCCCCGAGACGCTGCCCGCCATGCGCGCCGCGGGCGCCACCCGGTTCGTGGTCGTGCGCTACCTCACCGAGTCGGACGACCCCGAGGGGGCCGCCCGGCGGCTCACAGCAGCCCTCGCCCGATAGGCGAGGCGGGTCGAGGCGCTCACCAAGTACGCGGCGGTGCCTACAGGTGCTGGCGGTCCAGCCACCCCAGCAGCACGGCGATGGCCCGGGGGTCGTGGCGCAGCCGGTGCCCGGCCCCGCTCAGCACCCGCAGCTCGACCATGCCGTCGGCCGCGTCGGCCAGGGCTCGGGCGTCGACCAGGGGCACCACGTCGTCCTCCGAGCCGTGGACCACGAGGACGGGCCGAGGCGGGATCTTGCCGATCAGGTTGATGGGCCTGACCTCGCGCAGCTCGCGGGCCCAGGTGTCGAAGTCGGGCGGGAAGTCCTTCCCCCGGATCACGCCGACCGCCCGGGCGTGGTCGAGGAAGCGGCGGGGGTCGGCGGCCCAGCCGTCGAAGTCGGCCGGGGCGGCGAAGGTGGCCACGCCCTGGACCCGCTCGTCCTCGCCCGCCGCGCACAGGGCCAGGGCCCCGCCCGTGCTGAAGCCCGCCAACCACACGCCGTCAACCTCGCCCACCCGCAGCAGCTCGTCGATGCCCGCGGTGATGTCGGCCAGCCAGTTGGCCAGGGAGAAGTCGCCCTCGGAGCGGCCCGCGCCCCGGAAGTCGAACGACAGCACCACCCACCCGGTCTCGTCGGCCAGGCGGTCGGCCAGCTCGGGGTAGCTCTGGGGGGCGGCGCTCTTGCCGGGCGTGTCGGCCGGAAAGCCGTGGCACAGGACCAGGCCCCGCCGGGCCGCGGCCGCGGCCGAGGGGTTGCCAGGACGGGCCAAATGGCCCTGCAGCACCGCCCCGCCCGAACTGAACTCCACCTGCACGCCCCTGACGGTACGTCAGAGTTTGAGCAGGCGCTGGGCATTCCCCAGAAGAATCTTGGCCTCGACCTCGGGGCTGGGCTCGTGGGAGGAGAAGGCGTCGAGCCACTTGGGGAAGGCCAGAAAGGGGTAGTCCGACCCGTACAGGGCACGGTCGGACAGCGGCCCCAGCACGTTCTTGGTCAGCTCGGGCGACCACTTGCGGGGCGACCAGCCCGACAGGTCGAGCCAGATGTTCGTCTTGTGCTGGGCCACGGCCAGCATCTCGTCCTGCCAGGGCCACGACGGGTGGGCGCCCACGATCTGGAGGTCGGGGAAGTCGGCGGCCACGTCGTCGAGGAAGATGGGCCTGCTGTAGCCCAGTTTGATGCCCCCGCCGCCGGGCATGCCCGCGCCCAGGCCCGTCGTCCCCGTGTGGAAGATGATCGGGACCTCGAGTTCCGACGCCGCCTCGTACAGGGGGTAGACCTTGGGGTCGTTGGGGGCGAAGAGCTGGCAGCTCGGATGGAGCTTCAGGCCTTTGAGGCCCAGGTCGACCACGGCGTGGCGGAACTGGTTGACCGCGGCCTTGCCCTTCCAGGGGTCGACCGAGGCGAAGCCGATGAAGACGTCGGGGTGGCGGGCCACGCACTCGGCCACGAACTCGTTGGTGGTCGGCGGCAGGCCGGTGGCCGACTCGGCGTCCCAGGCCAAGAGCACGGCCAGCAGGTCGTCCTGGCGGAACTCGTCGGCCATCTCGTCCACCGTGCGGATGGGGACGTGGGTGCGGAAGTGGCGCTCGGTGGCCTCCCGCAGGGGGCCGAGGCTGCCGTCCATCCACTCGTGGGTGGAGAGGTGGACGTGGAAGTCGATGGCCCGGGGCATCTAGGTCAGGCCCCGGTCAGGCCGCGACCTCGTCGGCCTCGCGCTGGGGAGCGCAGTGGGGGCACGGCTTGTAGCAGCGGTTCTTGGCCTCGACCAGCTCGTCGGGGCCGAAGGTGGCGAACTTCTCACGGCCCATGAGGTCGTCCAGCTCGCAGGCGTCGGTGACGTTGTCGAGGTCGTGGACCCGGAGGCTGTCCTTGTCGCCCAGCCAACGGAAGTGCTCGAAGCGGATGGGTCGGGCCATGGGGGCCCAACATAGCGAGAGGGCACCCGAAGGTGCCCTCTCAAGAGTTTCGTTGGAAAGGTTCTCGTCGGCCGGACTGCGTCGGGTGGGACCAACTCCCGACTGGGCTGTTCGAGCGGTAACTGGCTGGGATTGCGCCAGAAGGTCCAGCGAGCCGTCTAGCGGCCAGCCACCTCCAGGGTCCCAATACATTCAGAACTCAGTTGGACCACCTCCTCTCTCTGGTGCCGGACAGCGTACACGCGGGATTCGGGCTTGTCGCGCCTTAATCCCCGCCAGCATCCGGACCGGGGTCGACCTCGGGGCCGATGGCGCCGATGGCCTCCAGGTAGCTCATCTGGGCGTCGAGCACGGCGTGCACCTGGGGGGCGGTGTAGTCCACGCCCACGGCCTGGGCCCGGGCCAGCACGTAGTCCACCGTCTCGGCCCCGCCCACCACCACCGGGCCCTCGCCTGTCGCCCCGTGCCCGTTGCCCGACACGCCCTTGAGCCGGAAGAACTCGAGGTTCCAGTCGATGATGCGGCGCACGTCGTCGTGGGACAGCTCGGCGCTCACCTCGAAGGGCAGGTGGTCGGCCACCCACTCGACGGCCTCGTCCATGTCGAAGGTCGGGTTGGGCGTGGTGGCGTCCAGGCGGCGGGCCTCCCGTCCGATGACCACGGCCGCGATGGCGAAGACCACCGCCAGGGCCACGACCGCATACAAGATCACCATCGGCGGGTCACGCTACCTTCCGGGCATGTCCGCGTTGCGCGTTGCCCTCGGGTCCGACCATGCCGGCTTTGCCCTGAAGCAGGCGGTGTCGGCCTGGCTGGCCGGGCAGGGCCACGAGGTCGTCGACTTCGGCACCGACTCCGAAGCCCCGGTCGACTATCCGGGCTTCTGCGCCGCCGCGGCCCGGGCCGTGGTGCGGGGCGAGGCCCGGTTCGGGATCGTGCTGGGGGGCAGCGGACAGGGCGAGCAGATGGCGGCCAACAAGGTGCACGGGGCCCGCGCCGCCCTCTGTTACGACGAAACCACGGCCCGTCTGGCCCGGCAGCACAACGACGCCAACGTGCTGTCGCTGGGCGGGCGGCTGCTGGACGAGGCGCTGGCCCTCAGGATCGTGGAGGTGTTCTTCGCCACGCCGTTCGATGGCGGCCGCCACCAGCCCCGCCTGGACCAGATCGCGGCGATCGAGGCCGAGGAGTGCGCCTCTGGAGGACAGCCGAAGAAGGCCTAGATGCCGATGCGCTGGGCCAGCAGCTCGCGGTGGTACGTCGGGTCGCCCAGCATGAGCTCCGACGACTTGGCCCGCTTGAAGTACAGGTGTGCGTCGTGCTCCCACGTGAAGCCGATGCCGCCGTGGATCTGGATGTTCTCGGCCGCGGCGTGGAAGTAGGCGTCCGAGCAGTACGCCTTGGCCAACGAGGCCACCACCGGCAGCTCCTCGTTGTCCTCCGACGCCGCCCACCCCGCGTAGTACGCCGCCGACTTGGCCGACTCGACCTCGAGCAGCATGTCCGCGCACTTGTGCTTGATGGCCTGGAACGAGCCGATGGGCCGGCCGAACTGCACCCGGTCCTTGGCGTACTGGACCGCCATCTCGAGGACCTTCTGGGCCCCGCCCACCTGCTCGGCGGCCAGCGCCACCGCGGCCAGGTCGAGCGTCTTCGACAGCACGCTCCAGCCCTCGCCCTCGGCGCCCACCAGCTTGGCCGGCGTGTTCTCGAAGCTCAGCGCGGCCTGCTTGCGGGTCTGGTCCATGGTCGAAAGCGGCGTGCGGGTCAGCCCGGCCGCGTCGCCCTCGACCGCGAACAGCGACACGCCCGAGCCGGTGCGGGCCGCCACCAGGATGAGGTTGGCCAGGTGCCCGTCGACCACGAAGCTCTTCTGGCCGTTCAGGGTGTAGCCGTCGCCCCCCTTCGTGGCCTCGAGCGTGATGCCGGCCTCGTCCCACCGGCCGCTCGGCTCGGTGATGGCCAGCGTGGCGATGGTCTCGCCCGCGGCGATGCCGGGGAGGAACTCCTTCTTGGCCGCGTCGTCGCCGCTGGCCAGCAGGGCGTTGGCGGCCAGGGCCACAGTGGAGAAGTACGGGGCGGGCAGCAGGGCCCGGCCCATCTCCTCGAACACGACCACCAGCTCCACGTAGCTGTAGCCGGAGCCCCCGTACTCCTCGGGGACGGCCAGGCCCTGGAGGCCGAGCTGCTGGCCCATCTGATCCCAGACGGCGGGGTCGTAGCCGTCGTCGGTCTCCATCAGGCGCCTGACCTCGGCCGAAGGCGACTTGTCCTCAAGGAAGCGGCGGACCGACTTCCGAAGTTCTTCCTGCTCCTCGCTGAAGGCGAAGTTCACTAGCCTGATCCCCCTCGGACGGCGGCTGTTATGGCTGCGTCAGTTCTACTAGACCGGGCGGTCAAGATGCACTTCGAGGACTCCCAAGCCGAGGTCCACAAGCTGGTCGTCGGGCCCGTCGACAACAACGTGTTCGTCCTGCGCTGCAAGGAGACGGGCGAGGCCGTGCTGATCGACGCGGCCAATGAGCACGAGCGCCTTCTCGAACTGTGCCGGCGGCTCGGCGTGCGCAAGGTGCTGGAGACCCACGGCCACTGGGACCACATCCAGGCCGTGCCTGCCGTGCGGGACGCGGGCTACGAGGTGGGCGTCACGGCCGGCGACGCCGCGATGCTGCCCTCCTACGACTTCGTCCTGGAGGACGACGCCGTCATCGACGTCGGCCGTCTGCGCCTGCACACCATCGCCACGCCCGGCCACACGCCGGGGTCCATCTGCTTCCGGCTGGAGGGGTCGCCCGTGCTGTTCAGCGGCGACACGCTCTTCCCGGGTGGGCCGGGGGCGACCAAGTTCGAGGGCGGCGACTTCCCCACCATCATCCGGTCGATCGAGGACCGGCTGTTCTCGCCCCTCGACCCGGCCACCGTCGTCATGCCCGGCCACGGCGACGACACCACCATCGGCACCGAGCGACCACGCCTCCAGGAGTGGATCGACCGGGGCTGGTGACGGCGGCGTGGACGCCTTCGACGCCATCCTCAGCCGGCGCTCTGCCGGCCGCCTGACCGAGCCCGCCCCGTCCGAGTCGGAACTGCGCACGCTGCTGGCCGCCGCCGCGGCCGCGCCCGACCACGGCGAGCTGCGGCCCTTCCGGTTCATCGTCCTGCGGGGTGAGGGCAAGGACGCCTTCGGGTCTGTGTTGGCGGACGCCTATGTGGCCCGATGCGCGGCCGACGGGGTCGAGCCCGACCCGGCCAAGGTGGCCAAGGACCGGGTGAAGCTGGGCCGGGCCCCGTTGGTCGTGGTGGTGGCCGCGGTGCGGGTGCCGAGCCACAAGATCCCGTTCGAGGAGCAGGAGAACGCGGCGGCGGCCGCGGCCCAGAACCTGCTCCTGGCCGCCACCGCGTTGGGCTACGGCTCCATGTGGCGCACCGGGCCCGAGGCCTACGACCCGGCGGTCAAGGCCGCCCTCGGCCTGTCGCCCGACGACGCCATCGTGGGCTTCGTGTACCTGGGCACCCGGATCGAGGGCTTCGACTTCAAGCCCCGGACCGCCCCCGACCTCGACGACCTCCTCACGGAATGGATCCCTTGATGGACTACCAGCAGATCGCCTACGACCTCGACGGCCACGTGCTCACCATCACGTTGGACCGGCCCGACAAGCTGAACGCCTTCACGGCCCGGATGATGCACGAGGTGCTCGATGCCCTCGACCGGGCCGACGCCGACGACGACGTGCGGGCCGTCGTCTTCACCGGCCGGGGGCGGGCCTTCTGCGCCGGGGCCGACCTGTCGGCGGGCGCCTCGTCCTTCGACGCCTCGGCCGCGGGCGGCGGGGCGGGCGCCGACGTGGGCGTGGCCCAGCGCGATGGCGGCGGGCTCGTCTCGCTGCGGCTCTATGAGATGAAGAAGCCGGTCATCGCGGCCATCAACGGGCCGGCCGTGGGCGTGGGGATCACCATGACGCTGCCCATGGACGTGCGGCTGTGCTCCGACTCGGCCCGCATCGGGTTCGTGTTCGCCCGGCGCGGCCTCGTCCCCGAGGCCTGCTCGTCGTGGTTCCTCCCCCGGCTGGTGGGGATCAGCCAGGCCCTGGAGTGGGTGCTGACCGGCCGGGTGTTCGACGCGGCCGAGGCCCAGGCGGGCGGCCTGGTGCGTTCGGTGCACCCCGGCGGCGAGCTGCTGGCCGCGGCCCGGGCGCTGGCCGACGAGATCGTCTCGAACACCGCCCCCGTCTCGGTGGCCCTGTCCCGGCAGATGCTCTGGCGCATGCTCGGGGCCGACCACCCGATGGAGGCGCACAAGGTCGA
>DASYMT010000428.1:0-1613 GCA_036008925.1 Acidimicrobiales bacterium
GCCTCGTGATCCCTGTCGCGGTCGTCGGCCTGGGCTGGTGGGGCGCCCACATGCTCGCCGTCCTCGACCAGCCCGACGCCCCCCTTCGGGTGGTCGCCACCGTCGACCCCGACCGGGCCAAGCAGCCCACCCACCCCGACCTCGACGCGGTGCTGGCCGACCCGGCCGTGTCGGCCGTCATCTTGTGCACGCCGCACTCGCAGCACGAGGCCCAGGTCGTGCGCAGCGCGCACGCAGGCAAGCACGTGTTCTGCGAGAAGCCCCTCGCCCTCAGCGCGGCCGCAGCCCGCCGGGCCGTGCAGGCCTGCGCCGATGCGGGCGTGATCCTGGGCATCGGCCACGAGCGCCGCTTCGAGCCCGCCATGGCCGAGATCCGCGGGCTGGCGGCCAGCGGCGGACTGGGCACGCTGCTGCACGCCGAGGCCGCCTTCAGCCACGACAAGTTCGCGGCCCTGGCCGCCGACAACTGGCGGGGCGACGCGGCCGAGGCCCCCGCCGCGGGCATGACCGGCATGGGCGTGCACCTGACCGACGCTTTCATCTCCATGCTCGGACCGGTGGCCGAGGTCCACTCGTTTGTGAGCAAACGAGTGCTCGACCTGCCCACCGGCGATGTGGTGTCGGCCCACCTGCGCTTCGCGGGCGGGGCCACTGCTTCGCTTTCGGCCGTGTCGGCCACGCCGTTCTACGGGCGCTATGCGGTGTTCGGCTCGGAGGCGTGGGCCGAGACGCGCGACACCGGCCATCCCGAGCAGGGCGGGGCCGGCTCTGTCACCGTGTGCCGGCGGGGAAGCAGCCCGGTGACGGCGGACTACCCGGCCACCGACCCCGTGCTCGCCAACCTGGCCGCCTTCGCCGACGCAGTGGCGGGCCGGGCCGCCTACCCGTTCACCGAACACGACCTCGTCCACAACGTCCAAGTCCTGGAGGCCATCGTGCAGTCAGCCGTCACCCATGCGCCGGTCGCGTTGAGCGCCCCATGAGCAGGCTCCCTGCTCGCACCGAGGCCCAGCTCGACGGCGCCGCCCGTCCGGTGTGGGACGACATCACCAGCGGGCGCCGGGGCACCAAGGAGTCTCTCCTCAACCCCGAGGGCGGGCTCATCGGCCCGTTCAACGCCTGGGTCACCGCCCCTGCCGTGGGCGAGCGGGCGGCCAAGCTGGGCGAGGCCCTGCGGTTCGACGCGTCGATTGAGCGCCACTTGGTCGAACTGGCCATCATCACCGTGGGCGCCCACTGGCAGGCCGAGTTCGAGTGGTGGGCCCACACCGGCTTCGCCCGCACCGCGGGCATCGGCGAGGACGTCATCGCCGCCATCCGAGAGGGCAGGCCGCCGCCCCTGACCGCGGGCTCGCCCGAGGCGGTGGTGCACGAGTTCGCCCGCCAACTGGTGTCGACCGGCCGGGTGGACGACGGCGCGTACGCGGCGGCGTCGGCCCTGCTGGACGACCAGGCCATGGTCGAGCTGGTCGCCCTGGTGGGCTACTACTCGCTGGTCTCGATGACCTTGAACGCCTTTCGGGTCCCGCTGCCCGCGGGCGTCGAGCCCGCCTGGCCCGAGGCCTGATAGAGGCGGGCGGGCCTGCCCGTCTCGCCGTAGCGCAAGGCCACAT
>DASYMT010000429.1:0-2656 GCA_036008925.1 Acidimicrobiales bacterium
GACCAGCGGGCCGCGGCGGCCGCCGACCCCCTCCTGCCGTCGGCGGGCCCGCCCGGGGACCGCTATCCGGCGCCGTACTTCGTGGAGCGGGTCAAGCGCTTCGTGCTCGACGACCCCCGCTTCGGCGACACGCCGGGCGAGCGCAGGCGCCTGTTGTTCGAGGGCGGGCTGCGCATCGAGACCACCCTGGACCTGGCCGCCCAGGCCCGGGCCGAGGCGGCGGTGGCCAAGGTCCTGTCCAAGCCCGCCGCCGACCCGGCCGCCGCGGTCGTGTCGATCGAGCCCCGCACCGGGTTCGTGCGGGCCCTGGTCGGCGGGCGGGACTTCTTCGGCGGCGGCCCCCAGGCCAAGTTCGACCTGGCCACCCAGGGCAGCAGGCCCGCGGGCTCGTCGTTCAAGCCCTTCGTGCTGGCCGCCGCCCTGGAGAAGGGCATCCCCCTGACCAAGGTGTACGACGGGCCGAGCAGGCTCGACATCCCGCTCACCCGCCAGGTCTGGCAGGTGGAGAACTACGAGGGCGAGGCGGGCGGGCGCATGAACCTGGTGGAGGCCACCGTGCACTCGATCAACACCATCTACGCCCAGCTCATCTTGGAGGTCGGCCCCGCCCAGGCCGTGAGCATGGCGGCCAAGATGGGCATCACCTCGCCGCTGCAGCCCTTCCCCTCGGCCGTGCTGGGGACCAACGACGTGACCCCCTTGGAGATGGCGTCCGCCTACGGGACCTTCGCCAACCGGGGCCTGGCCGTGCCGCCCACCCTCGTCACCCGGGTGCTCGACGACCGGGGCACCGTCGTCTACGAGCAGGCCCACACCCAGAAGCGGGTGATGAAGCAGGAGACGTCGGACGCGGTGACCGGCGTGCTCAGCCAGGTGGTCGAGCGGGGCACCGCGGTCGGCGCCCGCATCGGGCGGCCCGCGGCGGGCAAGACGGGCACCGGCCAGCAGTGGCGCGACGCCTGGTTCGTGGGCTTCACGCCCGACCTGGTCACCTCGGTATGGGTCGGCTTCCCCGACCGGCAGGTGTCGATGGTCCCGCCCACCACGCGCATCCGGGTGCTGGGGGGCACGTGGCCCGCCCAGATCTGGCAGCTCTACACCAGCGGGCAGTTGGCCTCCACGCCGGTGACGCCGCTCCCGCCGCCTCCCCCGCTCGTGTTCGGCGCCGACCAGCCCCCGGTCCCGGTGACCAACGTGCTCGGCATGCCGGTCGACCAGGCCGAGGCCGCGCTGTCGCGTGACGGATTCCGAGCCGTGCGGGTGCTCAAGGCCAGCGACGAGTACCCGCCGGGGTACGTGATCGAGTCGTCGCCGCCGCCGGGGACCGACGCGCCGGGCGGGTCGACCGTCACCCTCGCGGTCAGCAACGGGCGGGCGTCGACCACGGCGCCCGATGTGCTCGACCGCACCGAGGCCGACGCCCGCACCGCGGTGGAGGGGATGGGCCTCAAGGTGAAGGTGGTGCGCCAGCAGGAGCCCAAGAGCCCGGGGGCGGGGTCGCGCAAGGGCAAGGTGTGGAAGCAGACGCCGATCGGCGGGACCCGCACCGACCTGGGCGCCACCGTCACCGTCTACGTCAACCCGGCCTAGCGGCCGCGCCGGGCTCGGGGCTCGGGCAGCGCAGGGCTACCCCTGGGGCGGGCGGGGCTTCTTGGAGGGGCGCTTGCCGGGGACGCCGCGGCTCACGTTGGGATCGCCCTCCACGTACCAGCGCCACGGGTGCTCGGCCCCGTCGGTGAGGCCGATGCGCATCGAGTTGCCGGGCGACGTGGGCGGGGGCGTGCCGTCGTCGGCGATGACCACGCCCCGGTCCCCCGCCACCAGGTCGGCCCCGTCGAACAGCCCGTCGATCCCCAGCGCCTGGGTGAGCTTGGCCGGCCCGCTGCACAGGTCCCGGTCCCGGGCCGACCCCACCGGGCCGCGGGCGGCGCGCATCTCCTCGAGGCCCGAGACCGGCGCCAGCGCCCGCAGCAGCACGGCCAGGCCCACGCCCTCGTCCCCGCACACCGCGTTGGAGCACCAGTGCATCCCATAGGTGAAGTACACGTAGAACAGCCCGGGCGGGCCGAACATGGTCGAGTTGCGCGGGGTCATGCCCCGGAAGGCGTGCGAGCCGGGGTCGATGGACCCGACGTAGGCCTCCACCTCCACGATCCGGCCCGCCCGGTCCTCGTGCACGAGCAGCTTGTTGAGCAGTTCGGGGGCCACGTCACGCGGGTCGCGCCGGTAGAACGGCCGAGGGACCGGCTTCACCGGGCTTCGGTGAGCAGGGCCTTCACCGCGGCCGGGGGCGGCATGGTCTCGCGGGTCCCGGCCCGCACGCCGACGTAGGTGATCGTGCAGTCGAACACGGGCCGCTCCCCCACCGCCCCGGTGAAGCCCACGTCGAACGACGTGTTGCCCCAGTGGCGCACGGCCACGGCGATGTCGATCACGTCGTGCACCCCTGCCGCCCCCGCCCACTCGATGACCGCCTTCTTCAGCATGAAGTCCCAGCCGTGGTCCAACACCTTGACGCCGAGGGCGGCCAGCCACCGCTCGACGGCGTCGTCGCAGTAGGCCAGGTAGTTGGCGTTGAACACGACCTGCTGCATGTCGACCTCGCCGTAGCGCACCCGGATCGAGTGCGTGTAGGTCACCCCAGGCGCTCCTCGTC
>DASYMT010000430.1:0-7664 GCA_036008925.1 Acidimicrobiales bacterium
TGACGCCCGTGTAGCCGGCCACGTCGGCGAACGTGGTCTTGGGCCGCTCGGTCGTATAGACCTTGGCCTTCGACCGGCCGATCGACATGAGCCCGGTCATCTGCCCCTGGGCCCGTCGGCTCATCCACACGTAGAACCCGATGAGCAGCAGCATCGGCAGCAGGAACGGCAGCACCGCCCCCAGCAGGCCCGGTGTGGAGTTGGTGAACTTGAGGTCCTTGACCTTGCCCAGCCGGTCTCGGTCGCCCTGGAGCAGCGGGTGCGGCCCGGTCACGCTGAAGCGCCGCCCGTCGGCCAGCTCGCCCGTGAGCCGCCCGGTGTCGTTGTTGAACTCGGCCGACTTGACGTGCCCGGCGTCCACCTCGGCCATCACCTGGTTGAACGACAGGTTGGCCGCGGGCTTCGACCCCCGCACGTCCTGGAGCAGCAGGGCGGCCACGATCAGCCCGAAGACCAAGATGACGGCCCAGCGCCAGTTCTGCTCAGGGGCGGGCGGGCGCCCGTTCGGACGGTCCTGGCGGAGGTCCCCTGGCTGACGGCTCATGGCGACATGCTACGTGCAGCCTGTGACAACAACGCCCGCGCCATCCACCAGCAGCAGGCGCCACGCGGGTACCGTCCGCCCCTATGGATCTGCGCCACTGCGCTCGCCCCGGCTGCGGGGCCCCGGCGACGGCCACCATGACGTACGACTACTCGTCCCGCACGGTCTGGCTCGAACTGCCCGGCACCGAGCCCGACCCGGCCGCGGCCTGGGGCCTGTGCCCGGCCCACGCCGACCACCTGGTCGTCCCCATGGGATGGGCCCGGGAGGACCGGCGCACGCCGATCATCCCCATCCGGCCCCAAATCGCCGTCTAGCCAAACCCGCTATTGAACGACCCCGCCGGCGCGCCCTTAGGCTGCGCCCGCGTGGAAGAGCCCCGTCCCTGGGGCCTCGGCCAGGCCCTCATCGGCTATGCCGTCGCCTTCGTCGTCTCCAACCTGGCCGTCGGCCTCTACGCGGGCGCGGCCGGGGTCGACCTGGCCCACCCCACCCTGGGCGTGGCCGTCGTGGGCCTGGTCGCCCTGTGGGTCGGGCTGTTCGGCGCCGTCCTCTTCACGGCCCGCCGCCTCGCCCGCTCCTCCCTCCGAGAGGAGTTCGGCCTGGCCTTGCGCCCTGTCGACGTCCCGGTCGGCATCGTCGTCGGCCTCCTGTCCCAAATCGTGCTGGTGTGGCTCGTCTACCTGCCGTGGCGGGCGGCCGACCCCGACCTCAACCGCAAGCTGGAGGAGCCCGCCAAGGAGCTGACCAACCTGGCCCACGGGCCCGGCTTCGTCCTGCTGGCCGTGCTGATCACGGTGGGGACGCCGATCGTGGAGGAGCTGTTCTTCCGGGGCCTGCTCCAGCGCTCCCTCCTCAAGCGCATGCGCCCGCCCGCGGCCATCGGCCTGTCGGCCCTCGCCTTCGGCCTGGCCCACCAACAGGTCCTGCAACTGCCCGGGCTGATCGCCTTCGGGGTGGTTCTCGGCGTGCTGGCCCACCGGACGGGCCGGCTCGGGCCGGGCATCGTGGCCCACGCCGCCTTCAACCTGGTGACCGTTGTCGCCCTCGCCATGAGCCGGGGCTGAGGCGGTGCTGAGCCGGGGCTGATTCAAGTTTCGGGCGATTTCTGCCGAGAACCCTCGTGGTTGGAGGAGTCGTTCAAGGGAAGGGACGCCCACTGTGAAGTGCCCGAAGTGTTCTACGACGCGCCTGGTCGAGGTCGGCCTCATGATCGCCCAGCGCAAGGTCACCATGAAGAGCTGCTCGCATTGCGACACCCGCTGGTGGGACAGCGAGGGCGAGTCCCTCGGCCTGCCCGGCGTGCTTGAACTCGCTTCTGTTCGCGGCTGAACCAGAATGGGGGCGCCATGCGCCGCCTCCGTCTGAGCCCCGCTGCGTGGATCACGTTGGCGGTGATCCTGGTCGCCACCGCGTTCGTCTTCATCCAGTTGCAGCCTCGGCTGCTCTTCCGGGCGACGACGCCGAGCGGCGGCGACATGGGCGCCCACGTGTGGGGCCCCGCCTACCTCAGGGACCACCTGCTGCCCCACGGGCGGCTGACCGGGTGGACGCCTGACTGGTACCTGGGCTTCCCCGCCCTCGTCTTCTACTTTCCGCTGCCCAGCCTGCTGATCGCGCTGCTGTCGCACGTCCTGCCGTACGGCGTGGCCTTCAAGCTGGTGACGGTCCTCGGCCTGCTGACGCTGCCCACCGCGGCGTGGGCCATGGGGAAGCTGGCGGGCATGAAGGACCCCATCCCGGTCTGCCTGGCCGTGGCCATGGTGCCGTTCCTGTTCGACCGCACCTACACGATCTACGGCGGCAACATCGCCTCCACCCTGGCGGGCGAGTTCGCCTTCTCCATCAGCCTCAGCCTGGCCCTCGTCTTCATCGGCGTGTTCGCCCGCGGCCTGCGCACCGGCCGGCACCGGGCCTGGTCGGCCGCCCTGCTCGCCGTCACCGCCCTGTGCCACGTGGTGCCCGCCTTCTTCGCGGTCGGCGCGGCGGGCGTGCTGCTGCTGGTCAACATCGACCGCCTCGACCGCCGCCGCCTCGTCTACGCGGTGCAGACCTTCGTGGTCTCCGGCCTGATCGCCGCCTTCTGGGTGGTGCCCTTCCTGGCCCGCATCGCCTACACGAACGACATGGGCTGGGAGAAGATCACCGCCTATCGCCAGACCCTGATCCCGCACGACGCCCGGGGCCTGGTCCTGCTGGCCATGATGGGCGCAGTCGTCTCGCTGGCCCTGCGCCGGCGCACGGGGCTGTTCCTCACCCTCCTGGCCGTGGGCTCTGCCGCCGCCTTCGTCACCGCCCCCCAGTCCCGGCTGTGGAACGCCCGCCTGCTGCCCTTCTGGACCATCAGCCTCTACCTGCTGGCGGGGGTGTTGGCGGGCGAGATCGGCCGGGCCCTCGGCCTCATCCGCTTCGTCCCCGCTCCCGCCACCGTCCCGGCGGCCGTCCCCCTGTACGACCAGGTGGGCGAGCTCGACGCCGACGAGCTGGGGGTCGACCCCGACGACGACATCGGCTACTTCGGGGCGCCCCTGCCCGAGCCCACACCCAAGCCGGCCGACGAGCCCGACCCCATCGCCTACGCCCTCAAATGGCTCGTGCCCATCGTCGCCCTGGTGGTTGCGCTGGTCTACGTCGCCCTGCCCCTCCGGCTCCTGCCCTACAAGACGGCCGACCGCAGCTTCATCCCCGACTGGGTGCGCTGGAACTACACCGGCTACGAGGGCAAGGCCTCCTACCCCGAGTACCACAACGTGGTGCAGACCATGGACGCGGTGGGCCGCCAGCACGGGTGCGGCCGGGCCATGTGGGAGTACGAGCCCGAACTCGACCGCCTGGGCACCCCGATGGCCCTCATGCTCCTGCCGTACTGGACGGACGGGTGCATCGGGTCGATGGAGGGGCTGTTCTTCGAGTCGTCGGCCACCACGCCGTACCACTTCCTGAACCAGGCCGAGCTGTCGGCCAAGCCCTCGTCGGCCCAGCGGGCGCTGCCGTACCGCACCCTCGACCTGGCAAAGGGGGTGCCCCACCTCCAGCTCCTCGGCGTGCGCTACTACATGGCCATCTCGCCCGAGGCCCAAGCGCAGGCCCGGGCCAACCCCGACCTCGAGCTGCTGGCCACGTCGGGCCCGTGGAACGTGACCTACAGCCGGCCCGACCTGTCCGGCGTGAAGCAGCGCACCTGGGAGGTCTACCGGGTCAAGGACGCCGAGCTGGTCGCCCCCCTCGCCAACAAGCCCGCGGTCATGCAGGGCGTGGCCAAGGGGGGCAAGCCCTGGCTCGACGCGGCCGTGTCCTGGTACCAGGACGACCAGCGTTGGGACGTGCCGTTGGCGGTGAGCGGTCCGGCCGACTGGCCCAGGGTCCAAGGGGCCAACGACAACCCGCCACGGGACCCCGTGCCCCCGGCCGTCGTCTCCAACATCAAGAGCGGCGACGACCGCATCTCCTTCGACGTCGACCAGCCCGGCACGCCCGTGCTGGTGAAGGCCTCCTACTTCCCCAACTGGCAGGCGTCGGGGGCCAAGGGGCCGTGGCGGGTCACCCCCAACCTCATGGTCGTGGTGCCCACGGGCAGGCACGTGGAGCTGCACTACGGCTTCACCCCGGTGGACGGCGTCGCCTGGGGCCTGACCCTGCTCGGACTGGCCGGGCTCGGGTGGCTCATGGCGCGCCGCCGCGAGACCTTCGACGCCGACCGCACCCACAACCAAGAGTGAGGCGCTTCACCGCCGTGGGGGCGGTGGTCACCCTGGTCGACATCGCCGTGGTGCTCGCGCTGCGGGGCGTGTTCGGGCTGCCGGTCATCGCGGCCGACGCCATCGCCATCGCCGCTGCGGCCGCGCTGTCGTTCAGCCTGCGCCGGCTCGACCAGCCGGGCCCCTATCTGCGGGCCACCTTCGCCGCGGGGCTGCTCGACATCGTGGTGCTGCGGGTCGGCGTCGAGGCCCTCCCGCTGCTGCCCGCCAAGCTCATCGCCCTCAGCGCGGCGGCGCTGGTGCGGCTGCTCCTCTACCGGGGGCTGTCGCGCCCCCAAATCCGCACCCACCAGGCCTTGCGCACCGACCGCCCGCCGCCGCCCGGCGACGTCCGCTTCAGCGTGGTGGTGCCCGCCTACAAGGAGGGCCCCCGTATCGCCGGCACCGTCGCCCGCCTGCGCGACGCGCTCGAAGGCATCGAGACCGAGATCGTGGTGGTGGACGACGGCAGCGGGGACTCGACGGCCGACGCGGCCCGGGCCGCGGGCGCCGACCAGGTGGTGGTCCAGCCCGTGAACAAGGGCAAGGGGGCGGCCGTGCGGGCGGGCGTGCTGGCCGCCCGGGGCCGCACCATCGCCTTCACCGACGCCGACCTGGCCTACCCGCCCGCCCAGTTGGCCCGGCTGCTGCACGAGGCGGAGGCCGGTTGGGACATGGTGGTGGGCAGCCGCAGGCACGTCGACACCACGACGCTGGTGCGGGCCCGGCGGGTGCGCGAGCTGTCGGGCCGGCTGTTCAACCTGTTCACCCTCATCGCCCTGTTGGGCCAGTACCGCGACACCCAGTGCGGGCTCAAGGCGTTCCGGTCCGACGCGGCCCGCCGCCTGTTCGGGGCGGCCCGGGTGGACGGGTTCGCCTTCGACGTGGAGCTGTTCCACCTGGCCGAGCGCTACCGGCTGTCGCTGGAGGAGGTGCCGGTGGAGCTGGCCAACACGGAGACGTCGACGGTGCGGGTGGGGGTCGACGCGGTGCGCATGGTGCGGGACCTGATCCGCATCCGGGCCCTCGCCTCATCCGGGTCCTACGACGAGCACCGCCGCTAGGCTCAGCGGCCGACATGCCGCCTCTCGACGCCATCTTCAAGGCCTACGACATCCGGGGCCTGGCCCCTGAGCAGTTGAACGAGGAGGTGGCCCGCCGGATCGGCGCCGCCTTCGCCCTGTTCGCCAAGTCCCCCCGCATCCTGCTGGCCCGGGACATGCGCCCGTCGGGCGTGGGCCTCAGCCGGGCCTTTGGCGAGGGCGCCACCGGCCAGGGCGTCGACGTGGTCGACCTGGGCCTTGCCTCCACCGACCTCCTCTACTTCGCCGCGGGCCGCCTCGACGCCCCCGGCGCCATGTTCACCGCCTCCCACAACCCGGCCCAGTACAACGGCATCAAGCTGTGCCTGTCCGGGGCCCGGCCCGTGGGCGAGGACACCGGGCTCCAGGAGATCAAGGCCATGGTGGAGCAGGGCGTGCCCGACGGGCCGGGCGGCGGGGCCATCACCGAGCAGTCGCTCATCGACGAGTTCGCCGATCACGTGCGGTCGTTCATCGACGTGGCCGCGCTGCGGCCCATGAAGATCGTGGCGGACACCGCGAACGGCATGGGAGGCCTGGTCGTGCCGCCTGTGTTCGACGGCCTGCCGGTCGAGCTGGAGATCCTCTTCGGGGAATTGGACGGGACCTTTCCCAACCACCCGGCCGACCCTATCCAGCCCGAGAACCTGAAGGACCTCCAGGCCCGGGTGCTGGAGACGGGGGCCGACGTGGGCCTGGCCTTCGACGGCGACGCCGACCGGGTGTTCCTGGTGGACGAGAAGGCCCAGCCGGTGTCGGGGTCGCTGACCACCGCCATGGTGGCCAAGTCGATGCTGGAGAAGCACCCGGGCGCCACCGTCATCCACAACCTCATCTGCTCCAAGGCCGTCCCCGAGATCGTCAAGGAGAACGGCGGCGTCCCCGTCCGCACCCGGGTCGGGCACTCGTTCATCAAGGCCAAGATGGCCGAGACGGGCGCGGTGTTCGGGGGCGAGCACTCGGGCCACTACTACTTCGCCGACAACTACCGGGCCGACTCGGGCCTCATCGCCACGGTGGTGATTCTGGAGCTGCTGTCGAAGGCGGGCAGGCCGCTGTCCGAGGTGCGCACGCCGTTCGAGCGCTACGCCCAGTCGGGCGAGATCAACACCGAGGTGGCCGACCCCAAGGCCGTCATCGACAAGGTGGCCGCCGTGTACGAAGCGTCGGGCGCGCCGCTCGACTGGCTCGACGGCCTCACCGTCGACCTGGGCGACTGGTGGTTCAACCTGCGCCCGTCCAACACCGAGCCGCTCCTGCGGCTGAACCTCGAGGCCCGCACCCGCGAGGAGTGCGACGCCAAGACGGCCGAGGTGCTCAAGCTGATCAAGGAGAACTCATGAGCGAGGCCCTCGACCCCCGGCTGCTCGAGATCCTGGCCTGCCCGGAGGACAAGGGCCCGCTGCTCTACTTCGCCGACGAGCAGTCGCTCTACAACCCCCGGCTGCACCGCCGATACACGGTGCGCGAGGGCATCCCGGTGATGCTGGTCGACGAGGCCGAGACGGTCTCCGACGACGAGCACGGCCGCCTCACGTCCAAGGCCGCGGCCGAGGGGATCAAGCCCACCTTCGAGCCGTCGGCATGAGCGGGGAGCGGCTCGACACCCAGCACATGTGGGAGGTCACCGCGGGACTGCCCGAGCAGGTGGCCGAGGCGGTGCACGCGGCGGCCGACCTGGAGGGGCTGCCCCGGCGCGAGGGCATCGAGAACGTGGTCGTGCTGGGCATGGGCGGCAGCGGGATCTCGGGCGACATCCTGCTGGCCGCGGCGGGGCCGTTCATGGCCGTGCCGGTGGTGGTGGTGAAGTCGTACACGCTGCCCGCCTTCGTGGGCGAGGGCTCGCTGGTCTTCGCCATCTCCTTCTCGGGCAACACCGAAGAGACGCTGGAGGCGGCGTCGGAGGCGGCCGTGCAGGGGGCGCGCATCGTGGCCGTCACCAGCGGAGGCGAGCTGGCCAAGCTGGCGTCGTCATGGGGCTCGCCCGTCGTGCCCGTCCCCGACACGATCCCCCAGCCCCGGGCCGCGCTCGGCGCCATGGCCATCCCGCCGCTGGTCGTGTTGGAGCAGGTGGGCCTGTTCCCCGGCGCGGGCCAGTGGATCGGGCTGGCCGTCGACCAGTTGAAGCGGCGCCGGGACGCGCTCGTGAAGGACGGGAGCGAGGCCGAGGCGCTGGCCCGCCGCATCGGCCGGACCATGCCGCTGGTGCACTCGTCGGGGGCCATGGGCACGGCCGCGGCCCAGCGGTGGAAGACGCAGGTCAACGAGAACGCCAAGGCGCCCGCCTTCTGGGCCGTGCAG
>DASYMT010000431.1:0-4139 GCA_036008925.1 Acidimicrobiales bacterium
CAAGGAATACCAGCGGATGCGCGACATGGGTCGCCGCATCATCCGGCGCGTCGGCGTCGAGACGGGCGGCTCCAACATCCAGTTCGCCATCAATCCCGAGGACGGCGACATGGTCGTCATCGAGATGAACCCGCGCGTCTCGCGGAGCAGTGCCCTCGCGTCGAAGGCGACCGGCTTCCCGATCGCCAAGATCGCGGCCCGCCTGGCCGTGGGCTACACCCTCGACGAGATCGTCAACGACATCACCGGCGAGACGCCCGCCAGCTTCGAGCCCACCATCGACTACGTGGTCACCAAGGTGCCCCGCTGGTCGTTCGAGAAGTTCCCCGGGGCGCGCGACGTGCTCGGCACCCGCATGCAGTCGGTGGGGGAGGCCATGGCCATCGGCCGCACCTTTCCCGAGTCGCTCCAGAAGGGCCTGCGCAGCCTGGAGCACGGCCGCCACGGGCTCAACTGCGACCCCGGCGAGTCGGCCCTCGACGACCTGGACGACGACGAGCTGGTGCGCCGGGCCGCCATCGGCACCCCCGACCGGCCCTTCCAGTTGGAGGCCGCCCTGCGCCGGGGCATCAGCGTGGAGCGGCTGTACGAGGCCACCCAGGTCGACCCCTGGTTCCTCGACCAGATCGGCCTGATCGTGGACGAGCGGGCCCGCCTCACCGAGACCGGCATCGACGGCATGACCCGGCGGGACTGGCGCCGGGCCAAGCGCCTGGGCTTCTCGGACGCCCAGCTCGGCTATCTGTGGCAGACGTCCGAGGACGAGGTCCGACGGCGCCGGCTCCAGGCGGGCGTGCGGGTCACGTTCAAGACGGTGGACACGTGCGGGGCCGAGTTCGACGCCAAGACGCCGTACCACTACTCGACCTACGAGGACGAGGACGAGGTCCGGCCCAGCGACCGGCCCAGAATCATGATCCTGGGCTCGGGCCCCAACCGCATCGGCCAGGGCATCGAGTTCGACTACTGCTGCGTGCATGCCAGCTTCGCCCTGCGCGAGGCAGGCTTCGAGACGGTGATGGTCAACTGCAACCCGGAGACCGTCTCCACCGACTACGACACCAGCGACCGGCTCTACTTCGAGCCGCTCACCTACGAGGACGTGCTGAACGTCATCGAGGCCGAGCAGGCTGCGACTGCCTCGGGCGCGGGCGGGCTGGTGGGAGTGATCGTCAGCCTCGGCGGCCAGACCCCGTTGAAGCTGGCCGCCCGCCTGCCCCGGGAACTCATCCTGGGCACGTCGCCCGAGTCCATCGACCTGGCCGAGGACCGCGAGCGATGGAACGCCCTGTGCGCCCGGCTGGAGATCCCGCAGCCCGCGGGGGGGACGGCCACCGACGTGGACCAGGCCCTGGCCATCATCGAGCGCATCGGCTACCCGGCCCTGGTGCGGCCGAGCTACGTGCTCGGCGGGCGGGCCATGGAGATCGTCTACACCGAGGAGGACCTGCGCCGGGCCATGGCCGCGCTGGCGGGCTTCGGCTCGCTGGGCAAGGAGGGCGGCCTGTCGGCCGAGCGGCCCGTGCTGGTCGACCGCTTCTTGGAGGATGCCATCGAGGTCGACGTGGACGCGCTGCGGGACGAGACCGGCGCGGTGGTCATCGGCGGGGTGATGGAGCACGTGGAGGAGGCGGGCGTGCACTCGGGCGACTCGGCCTGCGTGATCCCGCCCCCCACGCTGCCGGGCGACGTGGTCAAGGTCATCGAGGCCTACACCCGCGACATCGCCCACGCCCTCGACGTGCGCGGCCTCATCAACGTGCAGTACGCGGTGAAGCAGGGCCAGGTGTTCGTCATCGAGGCCAACCCCCGGGCCAGCCGGACGGTGCCGTTCGTGTCCAAGGCCACCGGCGTCCCCCTGGCCAAGCTGGCCGCCCGCATCATGGCCGGGTCGACCATGGAGGACCTGCGGGAGGAGGGCCTGCTCAAGCCGCCGTCGGACGGCAACCACGTGAGCGTGAAAGAGGCGGTCCTCCCGTTCAACCGCTTCCCCGACGTGGACACCGTGCTCGGCCCCGAGATGCGGGCCACCGGCGAGGTCATGGGCATCGACGCCAGCTTCGGACTGGCCTTCGCCAAGAGCCAGATCGCGGCGGGCAACCGCCTGCCCGAGTCCGGCGCGGTGTTCTTCTCGCTGGCCGACCGGGACAAGCAGACGGGCCTGCTGGCCGCCCTGCGGTTCTACGAGCTGGGCTTCTCATTGGTGGCCACCAGCGGGACGGCCGCCTTCTTCGAGGAGAACGGCGTGCCGGTCGAGTCGGTGGTGGCCAAGGTGGGGGAGCACGGCGGGGAGACGGCCGTCGACCTCATCGCCTCGGGCAAGGTGCAACTGGTGGTCAACACGCCCCGGGGCCGGGGCCCGCGCGCCGACGGGGCCTACATCCGCACCGCGGCCACTGTGCACAACATCCCGACCATCACCACGGTCGCCGCGGCCCGGGCCGCGGCCGCGGGCATGGCCGACTGGCGCAGGCACAGCCTGGAGGTCAAGTCGCTCCAGGAGTACCTCGAAGGGGGCGACCAATTACGGCTCCCCCTCTAGCCACCGCCACCCGGGTCGGCCGGCTCATCCTGCCGAGCCCGGTGATGACCGCCTCGGGCACGTCGGGCCACGGGGCCGAGCTGGCGCCGTACGTCGACCTCGCGTCGCTGGGCGCGGTGGTGGTGAAGTCGCTCAGCGCCGCGCCCTATGCGGGCAACCCGGCGCCGCGGGTCCACGCCACCCCCACCGGCATGATCAACAGCGTGGGGCTCCAAGGCCCGGGGGTCGAGGCGTGGCTGGAGGACGACCTGCCCGCGCTGCTGAAGCACACGCCGCGGGTGGTGGCGTCGATCTGGGGCTTCACGGTGGACGACTACGCCAAGGCCGCGGCCATGCTCGCCTCGGCCCCGCCCGAGGTGGTCGCAGTCGAGGTCAACCTGAGCTGCCCCAACGTGGAGGACCAGCGGCGCATGTTCGCCCACGACGCAGGCCTGGCCGCGGCCGCCGTCGCCGCCACCGAGGCCTGCCGACGGCCCCGCTGGGCCAAGCTCAGCCCCAACGTCACCGATGTCACCGAGATCGCGGGCGCGGTGCTGGAGGCGGGCGCCGAGGCCCTCACGCTGGTCAACACGGTCATGGGCATGGTGATAGACCTGGAGACGCGCCGGCCGGTCCTGGGCAGCGGCGAGCGGGGCGGCGGCCTGTCGGGCCCGGCCGTCCACGCCGTGGCCGTGCGGGCTGTGTTCGACTGCCGGGCCGCCTTCCCCGAGGCGCCCATCGTGGGCGTCGGCGGCGTCGTCACCGGGGAGGACGCGGCCGAGCTGCTGCTGGCCGGGGCCAACGCCGTGCAGGTCGGGACGGCCACCTTCGCCGACCCCCGCGCCCCGGCGCGGGTGCAGGACGAGTTGGCGGCCTGGTGCCGCCTTCATGGAGTATCCGACGTGAACGAGCTGATCGGAGCCGGCCATGACCACCACCACCGCCATTGACACGGGCCTGCGGGCCAAGCTGGCCATCGCCCTGGACGTGGACGACCTGGTCGAGGCCACCCGCATCGGCCGGGAGCTGCTGCCCTGGTTCGGGGTGGCCAAGGTGGGGCTCGAGCTGTTCAGCGCGGCCGGGACCGACGCGGTGGTGACCATGGCCGAGCTGGGCTACAAGGTCTTCCTCGACCTCAAGCTGCACGACATCCCCACCACCGTGCGCAAGACGGCCTCCGTCCTCGGGGCGGTCGGGGCGTCCTACCTCACGCTGCACGCCTTCGGCGGGGTCAGCATGCTGCGGGGCGGGGTGGAGGGGCTGCGCGACGGGGCCGCGGCGGCCGACCTCGACCCGCCGGTCGCCCTGGCCGTCACCATCCTGACCAGCGACGCGGGCGCGCCGCCTCACATCCTCGGCAACCGGGTGGCCGCCGCGGTGGAGGCGGGCTGCGGCGGTGTGGTGTGCGCGGCGGGCGACGTGCGGGAGGCCAAGCAACTGGCCCCCCGCCTGCTGGCCGTGGTCCCGGGCATCCGGCCCGCGGGCGCGTCGGCCGACGACCAGGCCCGCACCTCGACGCCCCAGGCCGCCCTCGACTCGGGGGCCGACCTGCTGGTGATCGGCCGGGCCGTGACCGGCGCGGACGACCGGGCCGCGGCCGCGGCCAAGCTGGTCGAGG
>DASYMT010000432.1:0-9312 GCA_036008925.1 Acidimicrobiales bacterium
TGGCGCGGCCGCGGACGCGCCCCAGGGTGGCGCGGCCGCGGACGCGCCCAACAGGGCTGTGCCGCGCCAGGCGGCCGACGCGGCCCTGCGCGAGGTCCCCGTCTCGGCCGGGCGCCCCCCCAACCTCCGGATGGTCCAGGCCCTGTGTCTCAGCGTCAGCGCCATGGGCGTGGGCACCCTGATCGCAGCCTGGGCCATGTCCAAGGACCCGTGGCACAACGGCTGGCTGGCCCTCACCTTTGCCATCGGCATCGCCGTGCTCCAGGTCATGCCCCTCAAGCTCTCGCACGAGGGCCAAGGCGAGATCATCCACCTGGAAGAGGCCTTCCTGGTGGCCATGGCCCTGTTCCTCTCCCCCTTCGCCGCCCTGCTCGCCTTGGGCGGCGCGGTCGGCTTCGGCCACGTGTGGCACGGCCGAGGGTGGCTGAAGACGAGCTTCAACACCGGGCAGTTCGTGCTGTCGGGCGGCATCGGCCTCGGCGTGAGCCGCCTCCTGGGCACGTCGACCGGCGACTTGTCCACGCACTCGATCCTGGCCGCCGCGCTGGGCGTGCTCGTGTTCGCGGTGCTGTCCATGTCGGCCGTGGCCACCATCATCACGATCGTCCAGCAGGGCCGGTTCCGGGACAACGTGTTCGACGGCGTCGAGGTCCGCATCGCCACCTGGGCCAGCGCCCTGGCCGTGGGCGTGCTCATCGCCTCGGCCACCGACCGCCACGTGTGGACGCTGCCGGTCACCGTGCTTCCTCTCGCCATGCTCCAGCTCATCTACAGCCGGGCCTTCGGCCAGTACCGGGAGCGGCGCCAGATCGAGGAGCTGTACGCGGCGGCGTCGTCCATCCGGTCGAGCATGGACTCGCGCGGCGTGCTCGAGCAGTTGCTGGCCTCGGCTCGCACGCTGCTCGACTCCACCGACGCCCGGCTGGTCGCCCTGGACGCGCCCAAGTCGGAAGACGGCCTGCGGGCCCCGGTCGACAACGCGTTGGCGGTCGAGGTGTCCGGCAAGCTGGCGGGCGGCGATTGGGACGGCAACGACGAGGGCCTGCTGCGGGCCCTGGCGTCGGTGGCGTCGAACGCCCTGGCCCACGCCACCCTGTTCGAGCAGGTCCGCACCATCACCAGCAGCCTGGGCGAGGGCGTCATCGCCATCGACCCCCAGGGCGTCATCGACTTCGTCAACCCGGCGGCCGAGCGCATGCTGGGCTGGTCCGAGCCCGAGCTCATCGGCAAGCAGTTCCACGACGTGGTGCACGGCCAGTCGTGCCACCTCTCCCGGCTCTGCCCGCTGGTCGCGGCCCTGGAGTCGGTGCGCACCGACCGCAGCGACGACGACAGCTTCCTTCAGGCCGACGGCGCCCGTCTGCCTGTCTCGCACACCACCTCGCCGGTCATGCGCGACGACAAACCGGTGGGCGCGGTCATCGCCTTCCGGGACATCACCGAGCGCAAGGCGTTCGAGCAGCAACTGGCCCACCAGGCCTTCCACGACGGGCTGACCGGGCTGTCGAACCGGGCCCTGTTCGTGGACCGGCTGGAGCAGGCCCACGCCCGGGCCACCCGGGCCGCGTCCATCTACGCCCTGTTGTTCATCGACCTCGACCGCTTCAAGGTCGTGAACGACAGCCTGGGCCATCAGGTCGGCGACTCGCTCCTGGTCGAGGTGGCCCAGCGGCTCCAGGGCTGCCTGCGCCCGGGCGACACCCTGGCCCGCTTCGGCGGCGACGAGTTCGTGGTGCTGCTCGAGGACCTGGTCGACCAGACGGCGGCCGAGGTGGTGGCCCAGCGCATCCTGGACGAGCTGGTCCGCCCGTTCCCGCTGGGCGGGCGCGACCTGCCCGTGTCGGCGTCGATCGGCGTGGTGCTCGGCTCGGCCGCCCGCGACCCCGACCACTGCCTGCGCAACGCCGACGTGGCCATGTACCGGGCCAAGGCCAAGGGCAAGGCGTGCTATGTCGTGTTCGAGCCCGAGAGCGAGGGCGGCGAGCTCGAGCGCCTGGACATGGAGCTGGCCCTGCGCACGGCCATCGAGCGGGGCGAGCTGCGACTGCACTACCAGCCGGTGGTGTCGCTGGAAACGGTCTCGGTGGTCGGGTTCGAGGCGCTGGTGCGCTGGACCCACCCGGAGCGGGGGCCGCTGTCGCCCGCCGACTTTATCCCCATGGCCGAGGAGTCGGGCCTGATCCTGCCCCTCGGGCGGTGGGTGCTCGAAGAGGCCTGCCGCCAGATGCGGTCGTGGCAGGACGCCTATCCGGGCGTGCCCCTCGTGGTGTCGGTGAACCTGTCGGCCCGCCAGTTCCGCCAGCCCGACCTACCCGGCCAGGTGGCCGAGGTCTTGGAGCGCACCGGCCTCGACGCCCACCAGCTCTGCCTGGAGGTCACCGAGTCGGTGATGATGGACGACGCCGAGACGGCCACGGTCACCTTGCGCAAGCTCAAGGAGCTGGGGACCTGCCTGTCGATCGACGACTTCGGCACCGGCTACTCGTCGCTGTCCTACCTGAAGCGCTTCCCGGTCGACTTCGTGAAGATCGACCGCTCGTTCATCAAGGACCTGGGCAACCACGCGGTGGACAGCGAGATCGTGCGGGCCGTGATCCGGCTGGCGTCGGCCGTGGGGATGAGCGCGGTGGCCGAGGGCGTGGAGACGGAGGAGCAGATGCGCCGGCTGCGGGCCCTGGGATGCCCGTTGGTGCAGGGCTTCTACCTGTCAAAGCCCAAGCCCGCGGCGGAGATCGAGCCCATGCTGGCCGAGCGGGTGGACCACCTGCGGCGCACGGGCTTGCGCGGCGGCCCTGAGCCGACGTCGTCGCCGGCCGGCTCGGTCGAGCCTCGGTGGGCGGAGAAGGTCTAGCGTCGCTCCTCGTGGGGATCTTGGCCTGGCTGCGAGGGCTGTTCTCTTCTGGCGCTCCTGGCTCCTCGGGCGGCGCGCCCCGGTCGGCCAACGGGGCCTCGTCGTTCCACCTGTTCTGGGAGGCGCCGGGGTCGTTCGACTCGGTGTCGGCCGTGCTGACCGTGGTCACGCCGCCTGCGGTGCACCGGCTGTACTTCTGGGCCCTCCAGGTCTCCTTCGGCACCGGGGCCGGGGCCCATGTGGGCCTCCAGCAGCTTGCGGACGGGAAGCACGCGGCCAACTGGGGCGGGTACGGCCCGGACGGGTCGGAGCTGTCGGGGACGCCCGCGGGCAACACCCGCCCGTTCCCGTGGGAGGCGGACGTGCCGTACACGTTGTCGGTGCGGCGGGGGCAGACGGGCTGGGTGGGGACGGTGGCCGGGCCGGGCGGCTCGCCGGTCTTCACACGCGAACTCGTCGTACCCGGCGGCTCGGCGTTGTCGGACCCGATGGTGTGGGCCGAGGTGTTCGCCCGCTGCGACGACCCCTCGGTGGTGGTGCGCTGGTCCGACCTGCGGGTGGACGGGGCGCCGGTGCAGGCAGTGCGGGCCAACTACCAGGCCGCCGGGGACGGCGGGTGCGCCAACACCGACTCGTCGGTGGCGGACGGGGCGTTCGTGCAGACGACGGCCGTGCTGCGGGTCACGCCCCAGGGCGGGCGGCTAGAGGTCCAGGCGTAGGAGGTCGTCGAGGGTCTCGCGGCGCACTGCGGTGCGAGCCTCGCCGTCCTTGACGAAGACCACGGCCGGTCGGGGGACCTTGTTGTAGTTGGACGCCATGGAGTGCCCGTAGGCGCCGGTGACGGGGGTGGCGAGGACGTCGCCGGTCCGCAGGTCGGCGGGGAGGCGGGCGTCGCGCACGATGACGTCGCCCGACTCGCAGTGCTTGCCCACGATGGTGGCCGTCTGTGTGCGTTCGGCCCTTGTGGCCCGGGGCAGGAAGGCCTCGTAGCCGCTGCCGTAGAGGACGGGCCGGGGGTTGTCGCTCATGCCGCCGTCGACGGAGACGTAGGTGCGGATGCCGGGCAGGGGCTTGATGGTGCCGACCGTGTAGAGGGTGATGGCCGCGGCGGCCGCGATCGAACGGCCCGGCTCGGCCGTGATGCGGGTGGCGGCCGGGATGCCCGCCTGCGTACAGGCCTGTTTCACCGTGCCCGCCCACTGGGCCATCGACGGCGACTCCTCGCCCTCGACGTAGGCCACGCCGAGGCCGCCGCCCACACACAGCTCGGGCAGGTCGAGCGGGGTGAAGAAGCCGGCCAGGGCCTCGACCTCCTTGGCGAAGGAGTGGAGGAGGAAGATCTGGCTGCCGATGTGGGCGTGGATGCCCACCAGTTCGAGGTTGGGGGTCTTTCGGATGCGGACCACTGCTTGGGCCGCGTGGCCGCGGGCCAGGCCGAACCCGAACTTGGAGTCGTCCTGGCCGGTCATGACGTACTCGTGGGTATGGGCCTCGACCCCCGGAGTGACCCTGAGCAGCACCTCGGCCCGTCGACCCAGGCGTTCGAGGCGGTCAAGCTCGTCGAAGGAGTCGATGACGATGCGGCCGATGTGGTTGTCGAGGGCGGTTTGGAGTTCGGCCTCGGACTTGTTGTTGCCGTGGAGGACGAGGCGCTCGCCGGGCACGCCCGCGGCCAAGGCCACGTGCAGCTCGCCGCCGGTGGAGACGTCGATGCAGAGGCCCTCCTCGTAGGCCAAGGCGGCCATGGCCTTGCAGAGGAAGGCCTTGGAGGCGTAGGCCACGCCGTCGCCCCAGGCTTCGCGGGCCTCCCGGCAGCGCCGGCGCAGGTGCTCCTCGTCGTAGACGAAGAGGGGCGTGCCGTGCTCGGCGGCCAGGTCGAGGAGGTCGACGCCGCCGACGCGCAGGCGTCCGTCGTCGGCGATGTCCGCAGTGAGCGGGAGCAGGTGGCGGGGCAACGGGGTCAAGGCGGTTTGACGGTAGCGGGCGCGCCTGCGAACGATGGCGGGCAAATGGCTGACCCGGTCCCCTATCTCGAGGCGTTGTTGCAGACGGCGATGGCCGGTTTGTCGCCGGAGCTGGCGGGCGAGGACCCCGTGCTGCGGCCGTCCGACCACGCCGACTACCAGGCCAACGCGGCCATGAAGCTGGCCCGGGTGGCGGGCATGGCGCCCCGGGAGTTCGCCGAGCGGCTGGCCGCGGCGGTCCAGTCCGACCCGGCGCTGGCTGTTGTGGAGGTGGCGGGGCCGGGGTTCTTGAACCTGACGCTGGCCGACTCGTTTCTGGCTGCGCAGGTGGAAGATGCGGCGGCTGACGAGCGGCTGGCTGTGGGTCTCACCTCAACGCCCTCGACCGTGGTGGTCGACTACTCGAGTCCCAACGTGGCCAAGGAGATGCACGTCGGGCACCTGCGCTCGACCATCATCGGCGACTCGATCGTGCGGCTGCTGTCCTTCTTGGGGCACCGGGTGGTGCGGCAGAACCACGTGGGCGACTGGGGCACGCAGTTCGGGATGCTGATCGAGCATCTCGTCGCGGTGGGGGCGGCCGGGTCCGAGATCTCGGATTTGAACGCGCTCTATCAAGAGGCCAAGCGCCGGTTCGACAGCGACCCTGCCTTTGCCGAGGCGGCCCGGGGCCGGGTGGTGGCCTTGCAGGCGGGCGACCCCGAGACGCTGGCGCTGTGGCACGCGCTGGTGGCCGAGTCGGAGCGGCATTTCGAGCAGGCGTACTCGTTGATGGGCGTGCTGTTGTCGCCCGATGACGTGCGGGGGGAGAGCTTCTACAACGACCTGCTGGTCGACACGGTGGCCGAGCTCGACTCGCTGGGGCTGACCAAGGTGGACGACGGGGCGCTGTGCGTGTTTCCGCCTGGTTTTGTGGGGCGGGACGGGTCGCCGCTGCCGCTGATCGTGCGCAAGAGCGACGGCGGGTTCGGGTACGCAGCCACCGATCTGGCCGGGGTGCGGTACCGGGTGCGGGAGCTGGGGGGCGACTGGCTGGTGTACGTGGTCGACGCCCGGCAGAGCCAGCACCTGGCCATGGTGTATGCGGTGGCGGAGATGGCCGGGTGGCTCGGGCCTGGTGCTGGTGGTGGTGGTGGTGCTGGCGGGCCTGGTGCTGGCGGGCCTGGTGCTGGCGGGCCTGGCGCCGGTGGCGGTGGCGGGCCTGCGGCGACGCATGTGTCATTCGGGACCGTGCTGGGGCCGGACGGGCGGCCGTTCAAGACCCGCTCGGGCGAGACCGTGCGGCTGCTCGACTTGCTGGAGGAGGCGGTGGAGCGGGCCGCCGCCGCGGTGGAGTCGAAGAACCCGGGGCTGGACACCGACGAGAAGGACCGGGTCGCTCGGCAGGTGGGGATCGGGGCGGTCAAATTCGCCGACCTGTCCAATGACCGGGCCAAGGACTACGTGTTCGACTGGGACCGGATGCTGTCGTTCGACGGCGACACGGGGCCATATCTGCAATACGCGCACGCCCGGATCAAGTCGATCTTCCGGCGGGTGGAGGCTGAGTTGGGCCCGGCGGCGGTCGGTGGGCCGGTTGTGCTGGCCGACCCGGCGGAGCGGGCGCTGGCCCTCAAACTGGTGTCGTTCGGGTCGGCGGTTGCCGGTTCGGTCGACGGCCTCCACCCGCACCGGCTGGCGGGGTACCTGTTCGAGCTGGCGTCGGCCTTCACGACGTTTTTTGAGGCGTGCCCTGTGTTGCGGGCCGAGTCGGCCGAGGTGCGGGCCTCCCGGCTCACCCTGTGCGAGGTGACAGCCCGGACGCTCTCGTTGGGGCTCGGCTTGTTGGGGATCGACGCGCCGGAGCGGATGTAGCGCTGGTCGGTATCGTGGCTGCGGCCCGCTGGTTGCGGCTGCCAGGCCGTAGGGCCCGTCAGGCCGTCACGCGGCCAGGCCGTTCAGGCGGCCAGGCCGTCAGGCCCGGGCTTCGAGCAGCCCGGCAACCCGTTGCAGCAGGTCGAGGGGATCGAACGGCTTGGTGACGTAGTCGTCGGCGCCCGACGCTTGGCCTGCGGCAACGTCGGCCTGCTGGGCTTTGGCGCTGAGGAGCAGGATCGGGATGCTTTTGGTGGCGTCGTCGCCCTTCAGCTCGCGGGTAACCTCCAAGCCGTCCATGCGGGGCATCATGATGTCGCAGATAATGACGTCAGGCGCCTCGGCCCGGGCCCGCTCCAGCCCCTCCAGGCCGTCGCTGGCAGTGAGGACCGTGTAGCCCTCCATCTCGAAGTTCACTTGGAGGAGCTTCTGAATGACAGGGTCGTCGTCCACCACCAGCACGGTTGCCTCAGGCACGGACAGAGCCTAGGCCAGACGCCTGCTCGCATAAGATGCCTGCTCCACTGCCCTCGTAGCTCAGCGGATAGAGCATCGGCCTCCGGAGCCGTGTGCGCAGGTTCGAGTCCTGCCGAGGGCGCACAACAGAAGGGAACGGGTGCCCCTGCGCGCCCGTTGGTCCATTCTTTGCCAGGTCCCCTGGCGGCGGGTTGGCGGGGTCGCCGCCAGACTCCTTCAGATGGCGGCTCGCAGCGGCCGCGACACACACTCCAGTCAGGGGTGGGCAGCGCGGCTACGCCGGAGGCACCGCCTTTGCCTCGACCGCGACCTTGTCCACCTCAACAGAGATGACCTCGACGAGCTTCACGCATGCCCGAGCCGGGTCCCGGTTGATCTGGGGCCGCGCGCCTCGGTGAACGATCGCGTGGCGCTTCTCCGTCCACTCATCGAGGCGCTGTTGCGGGTCAACCTCGCCAGCTGCCGCGACTGCTTCCCAGACTGCGTTCGGCGACTTCCCCATTCGCTGGACGGCGCTCGACACCGCCTTTACGCCATGGTTGCTCACCTGGTCGTAGAAGTGGTTCACGATCGCTTCGCGGAGGATGGCGATGCGGTCAACATGAGGATCAGCGATTGCCAACTCGATCGCCAAAGTCGGCACGACACGCTGATCGTCTCGAGAATCTTACGGCTGTCGCCCGTGGCGTGGCCATGCTCGACCTGGGCGACCATCACCTCCGCCGCCACCTCTGATAGGTAGGCGTCGAGGGCACCGATCGCGAACACGACGGCTCCCCGTGGGAGTTCTCGTCGCTTGATGTTCGGCGTACCAGGTCCCTCTTGCGTGCCCTCGTGAATGTCGAGGAAGTAGGTCGCTCGCTCGAGATTGCGGGTCGCGGTGATGAACGCCGTTGTCCCCACCCACTCATCATCGCAGCCATGCCGAAGAACCCGCGGGAGAGGGCCTCGACGAGACCGCTTGATGCTTTCGCGATGGACACCGACCGTAGAGGGGACGATCACGCCCTCCGTCGGGCCTCACGAAGGTCGTGGCTCCTCGTGCGTGAGCACCAGACGCTCTCCCAACGCCTCGCCCGCTCATCTCCTTCCGGCGATGACGAGCAGCATCCGCGCCAGAAGCGACGCGACCCGCTGGGTGGTGCCGGTCTTGGCGGTCAACCTCCGATGAGGAAGGGCGTAATCGCTCGCCAACGGCGCTCGTTCCGATCCTCGCCGTACGCGATGTCCCGGTCGAGCGAACGGCGAGGAACCGCTCGAGCATCTCAGGCTCGATCGAGGGCGTCGGGGCAACGAGCCTGCTGGTCCAGGAGTGCCAGGCATTGAAGTCCAGCCCCGTCGATGCGCTGGGTCACGTCCGCGTAGATGAGCGCGGCCGCGAGCGCGGACTCGTGTGTGGACCGGCCTGCAGGCCGCGCAGGCGAACTGAGTCGGGATGGGCTTGGCATGTGGGGTTCCCGGAAGTGAGACACCGCGTCCAGCGCCAAGACCCACGTTGCCGACTTCCCTCGCCAGTCGAGCGATTTCGACTCCTGTGTGTCCATATTCGCGCTCTGGGTGAACGGCCCATATTGGCTATGGCGAACTACTCGTTAGGTCGGTATCAATCGTGTCCTCGAAGCAAGGCGGGGAGTGGTCAGTGACAGCTAGGCAAAAACTCGTCAGGTACGCGGCGATGGCGACACGAACTGCCTTGTTTGCGGGACCGATTCGAGTTCACACAAGACGCAGGGTCGGAGTGATCGCCGCCGTGCTGGCCGTGCTTCTCCTCGCGACCGTGGGGGGCGGCTCGATAACGGAGCGACCGAGCGCCGCGGGCGAGAACGAGGCGGCGATCACGGCTGACACGCCTACAGCCCTGGGGGCTACGACCTCGGCGGGGAGCGAATTGGGGGCCGAGTCCGAGGGTTCACAGTTGCTGCCCGGCCAGAGTTACTGGCTCATCGCCAGCGACGGCGGCGTCTTCTCCTTCGGCGACGCCGCGTTCCTCGGATCGACCGGCGGCACCCGGCTCAACCAGCCCATCGTCGCCGCCGCAGCGACCCCGACCGGCAAGGGCTACTGGCTCATCGCCAGCGACGGCGGCGTCTTCTCCTTCGGCGACGCCGCGTTCCTCGGATCGACCGGCGGCACCCGGCTCAACCAGCCCATCGTCGCCGCCGCAGC
>DASYMT010000433.1:0-4483 GCA_036008925.1 Acidimicrobiales bacterium
CCGCTGGCCCTGGCGCAGCATCCGGAAGACGGACCCCGTCAACGCGTCCTGGGCCAGGTCGTACTCGCTGCGGTCGGTGTCTCGCACCACGGTCCCGATACGGGTCCCGGGGTCGTACGACTTGATCACGCCTTGCACCGGTGGAAGCTCCCTCTGCAACGCCTACGCTCGCGGCGATGGACCATATGGCAGGGCGGCGATGACCGGCGAGTTCGAAGCCATCGAGCGCCTGCGCAAGCTCCTGCCGGGACCGCCTGCGGGCGAGACGTGGATCGGCGACGACGCCGCCGTGGTGGTGCCCCCGCTGGGCGGGCTCCTGCTGGCCGCCGACGTGGTGGTGGCGGGCGTCCACTGCGACCTGTCGATCGTGGGCCTCGACGACCTGGGATGGAAGGCGCTGTCGGTCAACGTGAGCGACATCGCGGCCATGGGGGGCGAGCCCACCCACGCCCTGGTGACGGTGGCGGGCCCGCCCGAGACCGACCTGGAGACGCTGTACCGGGGCATCGCCGAGGCGGTCGACTACTACGGCTGCCCGGTGGTGGGCGGCGACCTGTCGACCGCGGGGCAGCTCGTGGTGTCGGTGTCGGTGCTGGGCGACTGCGGGTCGCGGCCGCCGGTGCTGCGGGCGGGGGCGCTGCCGGGCGACACCATCTTCGTGACCGGGCCGCTCGGCTCGTCGGCCGCAGGACTGGCCGCGCTGCAAGAGGGCAGGGCCCACGAGGTGCCGTGGCTGGCCGAGGCCCACCGCAGGCCCCAGGCCCGGGTGAACGAGGGGCGGGCCGCCCGCCGGGCCGGCGCCACCGCCATGGTCGACGTGTCCGACGGCCTGGCCGCCGACCTGCGCCACCTGGCCAACGCCTCGGGCGTGGGGCTGGCCATCGACCACGTCCCGGTGGCCGACGGAGCCACGCTGGCGCACGCCCTGGGCGGGGGCGAGGACTACGAGCTGGCCTTCACCGCCACCAACCCCGGGCACGTGGCCGCCACCTTCGCCGAGGCGGGCCTGCGCCAGCCCATCGCCATCGGGCGCTGCACGGCCGACCCGCTGGAGCGCAGGCTGGGGGAGCTGGACCTGCCGGTGGCGGGATGGCAGCACCAATGGCTGTGAGGCCGCCGGTCGCGCTGACCATCGCCGGGTCCGACTCGGGCGGCGGGGCGGGCATCGAGGCCGACCTGAAGACGTTCGAGGCCCACGGCGTGTGGGGGGCCGCGGCGGTGGTGGCGGTCACCGCCCAGAACACCCTCGGGGTGCAGGCCTTCGAGCCGGTGTCGCCCTCGTTGGTGCGAAAGCAGATCGAGTCGGTGGTGGTGGACATCGGGGTCGACGGGGCCAAGACGGGGATGCTGGCGTCGGCCGCGCTGGTGTCGGCCGTGGCCGGTGCGGTGCGCGACTTCGGCGTGCCCCGGCTGGTCGTCGACCCGGTGTTCGTGTCCAAGCACGGCGACACCCTGTTGGCCGACGACGCGGTGGGCGCCCTGCGCCACGAGCTGCTGCCGCTGGCCACCGTGGTCACGCCCAACCTGCCGGAGGCGGCCGCCCTGGTGGGCTTCGACATCACCGACCGGGCCGGGATGGAGGAGGCGGCCCGGGCCCTGTCGTCGTTCGGGGCCAAGGTGGTGCTGGTGAAGGGCGGGCACCTGGGCGGGGGGGACTCGCCCGACCTGGTGCTGGCCGCCGGGGCCGAGCCGGTGTGGCTGGAGAGCCGCCGCATCGAGGGGCGGCACACCCACGGGACGGGCTGCGTGCTGTCCGCCGCCATCGCGGCCGAACTGGCCCGGGGCATGGAGCCCGCCGACGCCTGCGTGGCGGCCAAGCGCTTCATCGAGCGGGCCATCGCCGCGGGCGTGGAGCTGGGCCGGGGGATCGGGCCGGTCAACCCCGGTTGGGAGCGGGCCGTCTCGGGCACGTAAAGCGCCATGGGAGACAGCCGAGTAGCGCGCCGGGCGGCGGAGTTGCAGCCTGAGGAGCGCACGACCGAGGACCCGCAGGCCCAGGCCAAGGCCATCCTGGCCGAGTCGGACGAGCGCCAGGACCGTCGGGAGCCGGTAGAGGAGCGCACCTCGGACGAGGTGACGCCGCCCGCCTAGGTCTGGCGGGGCGAGCGGGTCAGCGGGCTCAGTGGGACTGCTTGACGACCTTGCCCGCCCGGATGCACGACGTGCACACATGCAGGCGCTTGGGCGTGCCGTTGACGATGGCCCGCACCCGCTGGATGTTGGGGTTCCACCGGCGCTTGGTGCGCCGATGCGAGTGGCTGATGCTCATGCCGAATGAGGGGTGCTTGCCGCACACCTCGCACACCGCTGCCATGACGCGCACTCTCCTCAAGCTCGGAAGGGGAACTGGAGAAGGTTAGCATCGGCGCCGATGACCCTGCTTCAGCGGCTGGAGGCGAGCCACCTTCGCGACACGGTGACCGTCTACCGGGACCTCCTGCGGTCGCACCAGGAGATGGTCAACCGGCTCAATGTCTACCCCGTCCCTGACGGCGACACGGGCACGAACATGGCCCTGACCCTGGAGTCGGTCGTCTCCGCGCTGAACGGCGCTCAAGACATGGTGGAGACGTGCAAGGCCATCAGCCACGGCTCGCTCATGGGGGCCCGGGGCAACTCGGGCGTCATCCTCTCCCAGGTCCTGCGGGGGATCTGCGACGGCTGCAAGGGGGTCGACGCCGCGGGCGCGGTCGAGGTGGCCGACGCCCTCGAGGGCGCCAGCGACGCGGCCTACGGGGCGGTCATGCGCCCGGTGGAGGGGACCATCCTCACCGTGGTCAAGGCGGCCGCGGGCGGGGCCAGGGACGCGGCCGACGGAGGCAAGGCCCTGGTCGATGTGCTCGACGCGGCCCGGGCCGCGGGGGCCGACGCCTTGGAGCGCACGCCCGACATGCTCCCGGTCCTCAAGCAGGCCGGCGTGGTCGATGCGGGCGGTGCGGGCTTCCTGCTCTTCCTCGACGCCATGCTGCACGTGACCGCGGGGCGGCCCCTGCCCGAGCCGCCCGCGGTGCCGGCCGAGGCGCCGTCGCTGAGCCCGGAGGTGGAGGCGGCCCACCGCGACGCCGTGTCCGACCTGCGCTACGAGGTCATGTACTTCCTGGAGGCGGCCGACCACACCATCGGCCCCTTCAAGGACGTGTGGGCGGGCATCGGCGACTCGATCGTGGTGGTGGGGGGCGACGGCATCTGGAACTGCCACATCCACACCGACGACATCGGCGCCGCGGTGGAGGCCGCCCTCGACTGCGGCCGGCCCCGCAACATCCGGGTCACCGACCTCATGGAGCAGGTGGAGGAGGAGCGCTGGGTGCGGGAGGCGGCCAGCGCGCCGGCCGAGCCCGAGACGCGGGCCGAGCCCGTCCCCACCGCGGTGGTGGCGGTGGCCACGGGCGAGGGCATCCGCCGCATCTTCCGGTCGCTGGGCGTGCAGCACATCGTGGCGGGCGGCCAGTCCATGAACCCGTCGACCGCCCAGATCCTCGAGGCGGTAGAGGCGGTGGCGGCCGACGAGGTGGTCGTGCTGCCCAACAACAAGAACATCATCCCGGTGGCCGAGCAGGTGGCGCCGTTGACGAGCAAGCCGGTACGGGTGGTCAAGACCACGGGTATCGCCGAGGGCTTCGCCGCCCTGCTGGAGTACGACCCGTACGCCACCGCCGACGACAACGCCGAGTCGATGGCCGCGGCTGCCTCGCGGGTGGTGTCGGGCGAGGTGACGAGGGCGGTGCGGGACTCCTCGTTCGACGGCGGCCCCATCAACGAGGGCGACTGGCTGGGCCTGTCGAGCAAGCGCATCGAGACGGTGGCGCCCACCCTGGCCGATGCGGCCACCGGCCTGCTCGACAAGCTGGTGACCGACGACCACGAGATCGTCACGGTCATCGAGGGCGAGGGCTCGTCGGCGGCCGACACCCGGCGCATCACCGAGTGGCTGGGCGAACACCGGCCCGAGGTGGGGGCCGAGGTGCACCACGGCGGCCAGCCGCTGTACCCGTACCTCTTCTCGATCGAATAGCCGCGTGGCGCGCTCGCTCGGCCAACTGGCGGCCACGCCGGTGTCCGTCCTCGAAGGCGTTGGCACCCGCCACGCCATCGGCCTGACGGCCATGGGGATCGACTCGGTGTTCGACCTGCTGACCCACTACCCCCGCCGGTACCTGGACCGCACCAAGCAGGTGCGCATCGCCGACGTGCGCATCGGGGAGGAGGCGGTGGTCCTGGCCAAGGTGGCCCGCATCTCCGGCCGCCGCACCCGGGGGGGCAAGGCCCTGGTGGAGGCGGACATCGGCGACGGCTCGGGCTTCCTGCGCCTCAGCTTCTTCAACCAGATGTGGCGGCTGCAACAGCTTCCCGAGGGCACCGAGGCCGTCTTCGTGGGCAAGGTGGACACGTACCAGGGGCGCAGGCGCATGACCCCGCAGTACGTCGACCTGATCGGCGACCAGACGGGCCGGATCGTGTCCGTGTACCCGCAGTCGGAGAA
>DASYMT010000434.1:0-1958 GCA_036008925.1 Acidimicrobiales bacterium
CACATACCCGTACGAGGGGAAGTCGGGATGGGCGGGCCACTTCATCTCCAGCGTGCGCCCGAAGGCGATGGAGCGCAGCCCGTCGACGCGGTGGTGCTCGGCCAGCTTGTCGGCCAGGCCCATGTCCTCGAGCTGCTTCACCGACCGGGGGGTCAGGCCGTCGCCGCAGGTCTTCTCCCGCGGATAGTGCTTCTTCTCCACGAGCAGCACGTCATGGCCCGCCTCGGCCAGCCAGTACGCGCACGATGCGCCGGACGGGCCGCCGCCCACCACGAGGACATCGTGGGCTGAGGCCACCCGCCTACAACTTCTCCCGCTCGTACTTGACCACGGCGTTGATCTGCTCTTCGGACAGGGTCCCCGCGAAGCTCGGCATGCCACTCGTCTTCACGACCCGCTGCCCGCCCGCCCGGTTGGGGTCGCCGTAGGGCGTGCCCTTGGGCTTGGTCTGCGACCCTTCCTTCACCCAGGTCACGTGGTCGGCCTCATTGGGGAAGGTGATCTTGGCGTCGCCGTCCTTGAGCGCCGGGCCGGCCCCGCCCTCGCCCGCCGAGCCGTGGCACCCGGCGCACCCGGCGCTGCCGTACACCTCTTGGCCCAGCACCAGCGGGTCGACCGGCCCCTGATGCCCCCGCTCGCCGAAGGCCCCGGCATACAGCACGGCCCAGAACGGCAGCAGCACCAGCACGGGCACGGCCCAGATCGGGATGCGGGTGCGGCGCACGGCCTGCTCGGCCAGGAAGATGGGGGAGGGGGCCTCGTCCACCACCGCGGGCACCGGCGGGGCCGGGGTCGACGCAGCCGGCACGGAGGCGGCAGGTTCCACCGACGTGGCCGCGGCCGCCTCAGGCGCAGCCGACGCGGCCTCTTCTTCCGACCCGCCCTCGCCGTCGCCGAGCGCGGCGCGCCGCTCGCGCGAGCGGCGCAGGAGGTGCTCGGGGATCTCGGTCACGCACTACCTCCGGAAGCTGGAAGAACGGCGCTGACTGTAGGCGAGCGGCCGCCCGCCCGACCAAGCCGCGCCCCGCCGCCCGGCGCCCCGCTTCTCGGCATCGTCACGTGGTGCCGCAGGCGTGGCCGCGGCGCCCAGAACGAAGGGGAGCGGAGGCGGGAAGCGGGCCGCCTGCCGATGTGGAGTCGCCAGAACCCCCGTGCTAGAAACCGAGCCGCTGCCCAGGTAGGACCTTGCGTTGCGCCTGGGTAGAATGTGAGCGTTTTCACGAGCATCCGCAGAAGCAGCCCCACAGCCCGAAAGCGAGGGAGATGGTCAGCTTTCTAGCGTCGTTGATCATCACCGGCGTCCTCATCGCGATCTGTCTGCGCGTGGCCAAGCGGCGCGCCCCGGGCACCCCCCTCACCTGGGGCGAGGCGTTCGTCGCCTCCGCCTTCCTGTTCGCCCTCATGCTGATGATCTACGGCGTGGTCCCCGACCAGTGGCTGCGCTGGGCCGACGGCGGCCTCAAGTGGCGGTCCGACAAGATCGGCATCCCCACGGGCCCGCTGCCGTTCAAGGACCACCTGCTCTTCCCGAACGGCATCTCGTTCTTCGGCCGGGGCCGCATCATCATCACCGCCCAGGTCCTGCGCGACATCGTCGCCACCGGCATCTACGTCGTCGCCCTGGTCGGCCAGATCATCGCCTGGCTGTGGTGGCAGAGCCGGGGCAAGAAGCCCGTGCAGCCCGCCATCGCCACCTCCGCCTACGGCCGCCCGCTGCTGCGCAAGGTCGAGGCAGAGGTCTAGAGGTCGAGGCGACGCCATGGCCCGCACCGACGCCAACCCGCCCCTCCCGGACTTCCCGGGCGACTACGTCCTTGAGGAGATCGCGCCCGAGGACCTGGCCAAGTCGGTCAAGCCCAAGCAGTTCCTCCACATCGACCAGTCCGAGTGCATCATGTGCGAGGGCTGCGTCGACATCTGCCCGTGGAAGTGCATCCACATGCTTTCGGCCGACACAG
>DASYMT010000435.1:0-5735 GCA_036008925.1 Acidimicrobiales bacterium
TCAGCGTCCCGAACGCTGCGCGCTAACCAAGCTGCGCTACTTCCCGTTGGCCTTTGGCGGCATCCCTCCGTCAAGGCCGGAGATCATGCTACCGGACCCGCCGCCACCCGCCCCGGCCGACGCGCCGCCACCGGCCCCGAGCGGCGCCCGCACGACCACCTTGGCGATGCGGCGCCGGTCCATCTCGCTCACCCGGAACTCCCAGCCGTCGTGTATCACCGCGTCCCCCTCGGCCGGAATCCGCCCGAACAACGAGAAGAGGAACCCGCCCACCGTCACGTACTCGCCCTCGGGCACAGCCAGCCCGTGCGGCCCCAACTCCTCGCACAGCCGGTCCACCGCACACGCCCCGTCCACCAGCCACCGAGAAGCGTCGACCCGGAGCACGTCGACAGCGTCAGCCCGGTCGAACTCGTCGGGCAGGTCGCCCACCAGCTCGCTCACCAGGTCCTTCACGGTGAGCACGCCCTCCACGCCCCCGTGCTCGTCAACGACAACAGCAAACGCGTTGCGCCTGGCCCGCATCTGCTGGAGCACGCCGAGCACCCGGGCCGTCTCGGGCACCACCCACGGCTTGCGGAACCGCACCGCCCCGCCGCTCCGAAAGAGGTCCTTCACGAACAGCACCCCGACCAGGTCATCGAGATCGCCAGACCCGGCGTATACCGGGAACCGGCTGTGCCCTGACTCCTTGACCGCCAGGGCCACATCCTCCGGCGACACCGGCTCCCGCAAGGCGACCACATCGACCCGGGGCGTCATCACCTCCCGGACGGTCGCGTCCTCCAACCGGGCCAGCGCGGCCAGGATCTCCTGATGATGCGACCCGCCAACGCCGCTAAAGCCGCCGACGCCACCAACACGAGGAGCAACAGCAGCAGCCCGACGCCGCCGCAGCATCACGAATCCCGAACTTAGGCCGACACCGCCGGCCGGTACGCGGGGTCCTCGTACGTCCCGCCCTCCAGCACGGCGGTGATGGCCCGGCGCAGCCGGATGGGGTCGAGCGGCTTCACCAAGAACCCCTCGGCCTCCGACCGCCGGGCCAAGAAGACGTCAGCCCGCCGGTCGAGCAGCATCAGCACGGGCACATGCTCCACCCGCCCCGCGCTCTCGTCCAAACGCAGCTCCAGGCACGTGGCCATGCCTCCCATGTTGCCGATCTGCAGGTCCAAGACCAGCAGGTCAGGCCGCTGTGCATGGGCTGCGGCCACCGCGTCTGCGCCCGACGCGACCTCCTGCACTCGCATGTCGGTCCGCCCGGAAAGCACCGAGCGAACCTCCTCCCGGACCCACGACTCATCGCTCGCGATCAGCACCTCGGGCACCCCGCCGAGGGTAATCGGACCAACGGGTGGGTACCATTTGGCCCGCTGCCCGCCCCCCCGAGGAGTTGCCCGTGCTCGACATCCAGACTGACCAGGCCGATGGCTACACCATCTGCCGGCCGGTCGGTGAGCTCGACGCCTTCACCGTCAGCCAGTTCCGCCAGGCCTTGGCCGAGCTGGCGTCCAACCCCCGTCTGCTGATCGACATGTCGGGGGTGCCCTTCGTCGACTCGGCCGGCCTCGGCGCCCTCATCGGCGGCATCCGCCGGGCCCGGGAACTGGGCGGCGACGTGGCCGTGGCCTGCAACCGCCCCACCCTCACCCGCCTGCTGCGCACCACCGGCTTCGACCGCATCGTCACGGTGGCCGAGACGGTGGAGGACGCGGCCGAGGCGCTCCTCAGCGAGGCCCAGCCGACCTAGCCCGCGGCGGCGCCCTCACCTGCGCCCGCCGCCCCGAACAAGTAGGCGCCCACCTGCGCCAGGCCCTCGACGTCGTGCACGTCGGCGGCCAGGAACGGCACCCGGGCCACCGGGGCGGGCGCCACTTTCGACGCCAGCGCGGCGAAGTGGCGCTCCTCCCGCTCGGCCACCTCCCGGAACTCGGCCAGGTTCTGGTACAGCCCGGCCGCGGCCGCGGCCGCACCCGCTGCCGCCGCCCCCAAAGACGCGGCCCGCTCCCGCGCCTCGGAAGCCGAACCGTCGCCAAAGCGGGGGTGCAGCCGGTTCACCACCAGCGCCTCCACCTCGATGCCCGACTGGCCCAGCTTGGAGGCGAAGTACAGCGCCTCGTCCACCGCATCGCGCCGGGGCGAGGCCACCAGCACGAAGGCGGTGACCGGCTCGGACAACAGCTTCAAGACGGCCTGGGCCCGCTGGCGGAACCCCTCCTCCATCCCCTCGAAGGCCTGGAAGAAGGCCACCGCGTCGGCCACCACCTCGCCCCCCACCACCTTGGAGATGGTCCGCAGAAACGCCTGGGTGGCCACCGACACGGCCCGCAGATAGGCCCGGGTCGGCGTCATCAGCAGCCGGAACACCCGGTTGTCCAGGAACCGGGTCAGCCGCCGCGGCGCGTCCAGAAAATCAAGCGCGTTGCGGGTGGGCGGCGTGTCCACCACCACCACGTCGAAGCGGCCCTCGCTGTGAAGCTCGTAGAGCTTCTCCATGGCCATGTACTCCTGGGTGCCCGACAGCGCGCCGGAGATGTTCCTGTACAAACGGTTGTCCAGGATCCGACGGGCCTGGCCCGGGTCGTCGCTGTACCTAGTCACCAGGTCGTCGAACGTCGACTTGGTGTCGAGCATGAGCGCCCACAGCTCGCCCGGCCAGTCGCCCTCGATCTTGCCCGGCGTGTTGGTCAGCGCCTCCAACCCCAAGGCGTCGGCCAGCCGCTTGGCCGGGTCGATGGTCACCACGCAGGCCCGTCGACCCAGCCGTGCCGCCTCCAAGGCCAGCGCGGCCGCCGTGGTCGTCTTGCCCACGCCGCCAGACCCGCAGCACACCACGATCTGGCGGTCGGCCACCACCTCCCCGAGGCCGCTCATGGCAGCTTGCGCACCGAGTCGGCCAGGGCCCGGGCCAGCGTGTCGACCTCGGCCGGCCCCAGCTCGGTGGTGAACAGGAACGGCAGCTCCAACTGGGCCAGCGGCAAGGCGGCCGCCAGCCGCGACACCTGCGAGGCCTGGAGCGCCATCCGCTCCCGCCGGAAGTCGGCCGCCGACCGCAGCGCCGAGGCCTCGCCCGGGCGGAGGAACACCTCGGCCGCGCCCGCCGCCTCCTCGGGGTCCACGTCCAGCCCGTCGATCGGCGGGTACAGCCCGTTGACCACCACCGGGGCCAGGCTCACGCCCACCCGGTCCTCCAGCTTGAACGCCGTCTCCACCACCTCGTTGACCGGCGTCTCCTCGGGCAGCGTGACCAGCAGGACCTGGCAGCGGGCCGGGTCGGACAGGAGCGCCAGCACCTCCTCGGCCTGGGTGCGGATGGGGCCCACCCGGATGGCGTCCATCAGGCCGGAGGCCGACGTCAGGAACGTCACCGCATGCCCCGCCGCGGGCGCGTCGAGCACGATCAGGTCGGCCGACGCGGACCGCTCCAACTGCTTGACCTTGCCGAGGACCAGGATGTCCTTGATGCCGGGCACGGCGGTCGACACCACGTCGATGGCCCCCGACGAGAGCAGCCGCCTCGAGATGCGCCGCATCCCGTGGTCCTCCAGGTACTCCAGCAAGGCGTCGTCCGGAGTGAGCGTGCGGGCCCGCACGTCGGCCGCCCCGTCCGGCCCGCCGCCCGGCGACAGCACGACCTCTTCGTAGGTCAGCGGGTCGGGATGGCCGAAGGCGGCGCCGATGCCGCTCTTGCCCTCGACCTCCACGATCAGGGTGGTCAGCCCGGCCAACGCGGCCATCCGGGCCAGGGCGGCGGTGACCGTGGTTTTGCCCACACCGCCCTTCCCGGCGACGATGAGCACTCGCGACTGGGTGCAGAACCCGGCGGGATCCATTCAATGCGCAGACTAGTAACCGTCCTCCTTGCCCTTTTCGTGCTCACCATCGAGCCTGCCGCGTCCCAGACGCCGCCCAAACGGCATGTCGATGTGCTCCAGGTGAGCGGCCTCATCGACCCCGTGGTGCACGACGCCATCAACGACGCGCTGCGGGGCGCCGAGCGGGGGCAGGCCGTGGCCCTGCTCCTCCAGCTCAACTCGTCGGGCGGCGTCGTGCCCCGCGGCCAGCTCGACCAGGTGAAGGCCCGACTGGCCCGCAGCACGGTGCCGGTCGCCGTCTGGGTCGGCCCCGTCGGCGCCAAGGCCTACGGGCAGGCGTTCGAGTTGTTGCAGGCCGCGCCCATCAAGGGCGTGTCGCCGGGCAGCAAGGTGGGGGGCGACAAGGCCCACGCCCTTGACGACGAGAGCGCCCTCGACCAGCGCCTGGCCGACATCAGCGCCCCCACCATCGGCGACTTCCTGGTCCAGCTCGACGACCACGGCCTCGACACGGCCAAGGTCGTGCAGCGGGGCGGCCAGCCCCGGCGGGAGATCACCGTGCGGGTGCGCAACGCCAAGCCCGGCCTCCTGGCCCTGCTGCTGCACACGGCGGCCAGTCCGTCGGTGGCCTTCCTGCTGCTGGTCATGGGCCTGGCCCTGGTGATCCTCGAGTTCTACACGGCCGGCATCGGGGTGGCGGCGGTGACCGGGGCGGGCTGCCTGGTCCTGTCGGCCTACGGGCTGGGGGTGCTGCCCACCCGGCCGTGGGCGGTGGCCCTCGTCGCCCTGGGCATGTTCGGCTACGCCGTCGACCTCCAAGCGGGCACGCCGCGGACCTGGACGGTGATCGGCACGCTCAGCCTGGCCTTCGGCAGCGTCAACCTGTACGGCCACGGGCTGCGGGCCTCGTGGCTCACCCTCGCCGCCGTGGTAGCGGGAGTGGCCCTGTTCATGGTCGCCGGGATGCCCGCCATGGTGCGGGCCCGCTTCTCCACGCCGACCATCGGGCGGGAGTCGATGGTGGGGGAGCTGGGCTCGGCCCTGGCCGCCGTGGACCCCGAGGGCACGGTCGAGGTCCGGGGGGCGCCGTGGCGGGCCCGGACGAACCGGGCCACGCCTATCCAACCGGGCGAAGCGGTCAGAGTGGTCGCTATCGACGGGCTTTTGCTGGAGGTCGAGCCGGAGAGTGGCGGAGCCAAGGACTACCGCCGCTGACAGTGGCGTCGGCGGCAAAACCGCTGGTCAACACCCCTGCTCGCGATAGTTCACCTCTTTACGGCGTTTCGGTGAGGGGTTAGGGTCGCCGTGCGGAAGAGGGGGAGCTGTCGTGAGCGTGCAGCGTGTCGATGACCTGTGGCAGATGAAGGCTGCGTGCCGCGGGCCGCAGTCCGCGGTCTTCTTCCCACCCACGCACTTCGAGCGGAAAGACGAAAAGGAAGAGCGCGAGCTGCGGGCCAAGGCCATCTGCGCCACCTGCCCGGTGCGCAAGCCCTGTCTCGACTATGCCGTGCGCATCCGCGAGCCCCACGGCATCTGGGGCGGCCTCAACGAGACGGAACGCAAACAACTCCTCCACAAAACCGCCTAGCCGCCCCCCACCCCCCCTGACGCCCTCCTGACAGAAACCTCAGATCGGAAACCGTCCAGAAATGGTCGGATTCCGATCACGTTTCTCTCATGACGAGCAACGCGCTTGCAGATGTTCACGGGGGGTAAGCTGAACTTTCGATGGCGAGCGAGTTGCCGGCAGCCGACCCTGAGCACCTGGTCTGGAAGCGGACCACGGTCGACGGCCGCACCGCGCTGTACGGCGTCGCAGGCGAGGGCGTCCCCGTCCTCTTCCTCCACGGCTGGGGCCTGGGCCAGCACAGCTACAAGCGGGCCCTGAAGCGCCTGGTCCACATGGGCTGTCGGGTCTTC
>DASYMT010000436.1:0-3058 GCA_036008925.1 Acidimicrobiales bacterium
CCTCCAGACGGCTCGGCGGGTGGGGGGGCGGGGGGTGGGGGGCGGGTCAGAGGTCGAAGACGGCGCCCTCGACCGCGGCGGTCACGGGGATGGCCCGGTCCTGCAGGGCGGCCTCGCACGCGTCCATGGCGTCGTCGGTCCGGCTCGAGTCGTGGTGGAACAGCACCAGCCGACCCACCTCCGCGGCCTCGGCCAGCCGCACGGCATAGTCGATCGTCGAGTGGCCGAACGTCTTGCGGGCCGGGAATTCGGCCCACGTGTACTGCGCGTCGTGCAGCAGCAGGTCGACCCCGGAGCACAGCGCCAGCGCGGCCTCGTGCACCTCCCCGTCGCCGAATGGGCCCGGGCCCAGGTTGATCGGGCTGTGGTCGGACAGGTACGCCACGCTGCGCGGCCTGTCGCCCGTCGTGTCGGTGACCCGGTATCCGAACGTCCGCCCGCCCTTGTGCGGGATGTCGAGGGCCAGCACCGAGAAGCCCTCCAGCGAGTGCTCCCCCGCCTCCAGCACGTCGACCGTCCAGTCCCCCCGCAGGTCGGCGGTCGTGATCGGGAAGTGAGGCGGCGCGAAGAGCTGCTCCAGCACCTTGGCCCCGCCCTCCTGATCCGGCAACAGCAGGTTCACCCGCGCCTCCGGCCGGTCGCCCGCCGGGAAGAACGGCAGCCCGTGGGTGTGGTCCCAGTGCAGGTGGCTCAGCAGGATCGACCCGGAGAACGGCTCGGCCCCGAACACCTTCGACAGCCGTTGCAGCCCCGTCCCCGCGTCGAGCACGAGCGACGGCAGGGCGCCGTCGTGGGCCACGGCCACGCACGAGGTATGCCCACCATAGCGGACGAAGTCGGCGCCCGGTGCGGGCGTCGAGCCCCGCGCCCCGCAGATGTGCACCCGCACCGGAAACGCCCGCGCTAGATCCGGTAGGACATGCGGGCAGCCACCACCGCGTCGGCCAGTCGGGCGTACATGGTGGCGTTGTCGATGGCGACCGCGGCCAGTGAGGCCAGGGCCCGGGCGATCTCCAGGTCCTCGCCCGCCAACTCGGCCGCGGGCCGGTTGATGGCCTCCAGTACGCCGATCGGCCGGTCTTTCAGCACGAGGGGCACGGCCACCAGGTTGCGGGTGGTCGACCCCGCCGCCTTGTCGACCTCGCTGTAGTGCCGCGTGTCGCCGGCCACGTTGTCCTGCACGACCGGCTCGCGGGCCGCCAGCGCCGCCCCCGCGATCCCCTGCCCCGACGGCATGCGCACGCCGACCAGCTCGGGGTCGCCGGTGGCCACCTTGAACTCCAGCTCGTCGGCCTCCTCGTCGAGCAGCAGGAGCGACGAGCTCTCCGCCTCCAGCAGCTCGGTGGTGGCCGACATGATTCCGGCCAGCAGCTCGTCCAGGTTCAACGTGGAGTTGAGCTGGGTCGCCACCTCCACCAGTCGCTTCAACTTGTCCGCGGTCTGCGGCATGATCGCAAGCCTCCCCTACTGCGCCATGTGGCGTTCGATGAAGTCGGTGGCGAAGTGCCCCGACTGGAACACCGGGTTGGCCATGACCCGGCGATGAAACCCGATGGTGGTCTTCAGGCCGCCGCCCGCGATCTGGAACTCGCCCAGGGCCCGGTCCATGCGCTCGATGGCCTGGGGCCGGTCCGGCGCCCACACGATGAGCTTGGCGATGAGCGAGTCGTAGTGGGGCGACACCTGCCAGCCCGGATAGCAGTGGCTGTCGACCCGAGTCCACGGCCCGCCCGGCGGGACGTAGACGTCGAGCTTGCCCGGCGTGGGCGCGAACCCCCGGTCCGGGTCCTCGGCGTTGATGCGGCACTCGATGGCGTGCCCGCTGAACTGCACCTCGTCCTGGGTGAAGGGCAGCGGCGTGCCCGTGGCCACGAGGATCTGCTCGCGGATGAGGTCGATGTTGGTGATGGCCTCGCTCACCGGGTGCTCGACCTGGATGCGGGCGTTCATCTCCATGAACGTGTAGTTGCCCTCCTCGTCGAGGAGGAACTCCATCGTCCCGGCCCCGCTGTAGCCCACGGCCAGCGCGCCCCGCACGGCCGCCGCGCCCATGTCGGCCCGCAGCTCGGGCGTGACCTGCACCGACGGGGCCTCTTCGATGAGCTTCTGGTGCCGGCGCTGCACCGAGCAGTCGCGCTCGCCCAGGTGGATGCCGTTGCCGTGCCCGTCGCACAGGATCTGGATCTCGGTGTGCCGGGACGTCTTCAGGTACCGCTCGATGTAGACGGCCGAGTCCTTGAAGATGGCCTGGGCGCTGGCCCGGGTCGTCTGGTAGGCGTTGCGCAGGTCCTCGCGCCGCTCCACCACCGTCATGCCCCGGCCGCCGCCGCCTGCGGCCGCCTTGATGATGACCGGGTAGCCGATCGAGTCGGCGATGTCCTGGGCCTCGTCGGCCGTGTTGACCGGCTCGATGGTGCCGGGCAGCAGGGGCAGGCCCGCCTGGGTCATGAGGTCGCGGGCGATGGCCTTGTTGCCCACCTTCTCCATGACGTCGGGGCGGGGGCCGATGAACGTGATCCCCTCGTCCGCGCAGATCTCGGCGAAGTACGGGTCCTCGGACAGGAAGCCGTAGCCGGGGTGGATGGCGTCGGCCCCCGACTTCAGCGCGGCCCCGATGATCGACGGGATGTGGTTGTAGCTGCGGGCGGGCGCGGGCGGGCCGATGTGCACGGCCTCGTCGGCGAACTTCACCACGGCCGACTCGGCGTCCGCGGTCGAGTAGACGGCCACGCAGGGAACGCCCAGCTCCCGGCAGGCCCGGGCCACCCGGAGGGCGATCTCGCCTCGGTTGGCGATGAGGATCTTCTCGAACACCGCTACTCCGCGTCCAAGGGTTCCAACAGCATGAGGGTCTGGCCGAACTCGACCATGTCGCCGTCGTTCACGACCAGCTCCACGACCTTGCCGCCCGCGTCGGCCACGATCCTGTTCATGATCTTCATGGCCTCGATGATCCCGATCTCCTGCTCGGCCTCGACCATGTCGCCCACCTCGACGAAGGGCTTGGCCCCCGGCTCGGGCGAGCGGTAGTAGGTGCCCACCAGCGGGGCGGTGACCG
>DASYMT010000437.1:0-9260 GCA_036008925.1 Acidimicrobiales bacterium
CTGCGTACAGGCCGTCGAGCCGGTCCGGCAGGGCGGCGTCGGCCACCGGGTCGACCGGCACCAGCTCGGCCCCGGCCTGCTCGAGCAGCTCCAGGTTGTCGGGATAGGTGAAGCTGAAGGCGGGGCCGCCCGCCACGCCGATGCGCACCGGCCTGCGGGCGACGGGCCGGGCTCCGGGCGGGTCGTCCACTGGGCGTCCGGGCGCGGTGCGGGCCAAGGCCAGCACGGCATCGAGGTCGACGCCGTGGGCCACCGCGTCGGCCAGCCGGGCCAACGACTGCGCCACCGCCGAACGCTGCTCGACCACGGGCACCAGCCCCAGGTGGCGGTCCCGCCAGGCGAAGGCGTCGTCGCGCCGCAGCACGCCCAGCACCGGGAGGCCGACCGGCGCCAGGGCCTCCCGCAGCATGGCCTCGTGCCCGTCGCTGCCCACCCGGTTGAGGACGACGCCGCCGATGCGCACGGCCGGGTCGAAGCTCGAAAAGCCATGGACGAGGGCGGCCACCGAGCCGCTCATGGCCGCGGCGTCGACCACCAGCAGCACGGGGGCGTCGAGCAGGGCGGCCGTCTCGGCCGTGGACGCGGGCCCGTCGAACAGGCCCATGACCCCCTCGACCACCAGCACGTCGGCCCCGGCCCCGGCCCGTCCGGCCAACGCCGGGATCACCTCAGGGCCGCAGATCCAGGCGTCCAGGTTGCGGGCCTGCCTGCCGGTGGCGAGCGCGTGGTAGCCGGGGTCGATGAAGTCGGGGCCGACCTTGGCGTTGGCGACGACCAGGCCCCGCCCGCGCAGCGCGGCCATGAGCCCGGTGGCCACCGTGGTCTTGCCCGCGCCCGACGACGGGGCGGCCACCACCACCCGGGGTCCGAGCACGTTGGGCACGGCTGCGAATGATGGCAGCCGAGGGCGGCCGGGGGTCTAGTGCGAGCCCGGCGCCTCGATGTTCATGCCGTACCGGGCCGCGGTGGCGACGATGCGCTCGAAGTCGGGCGGCGCGTCGGCGGGCGGCGGCAGGGTGCGGCTCAGCGCGTGCTCGCCCACCTCGGCGAAGAACATGTCGATCCCGCCCGGCAGGTAGGTGGCGAGCACGGTGGCGTCGGTCTGCGCCTCCCAGAACTCGCGGGTCCCGGCCGGGAAGAAGAACGACGCACCGGGGCTGGCCGACACGGCCTCGTCGTCGATGTGCACGGTGACTTCGCCCGCCAGCACGTACAGGGCCTCGTCGCCCGGGTGGGTGTGGGGCGGGGCGCCCGCGCCTGCGGGCACCGAGATGCGCATGACGGTGGCGGTGCCGGCGGACTCGTCTCCGGCCACCAGCGTCTCGTACAGGCCGCCGAGGAGCCAGACGGCGTCCCCCTCATCGGACTTGCGGGCAATGGACTGGCTCATAGCGCCCCCCTTGTCGTCGTGCGACTCTGGCCGATGGTACGCCCGGGCCCGCGGCCGCCGGCAGGGGGGCAAACGCCGCTCTGGAGGACAGAGCCCCCGAAACCGCCGGCTCCGTCCTCCAGACGGCGGCTCTGTCCAGACAACCCGACGGCGAGGGGCTAGTACTCGATGCCCTTCTTGGCCCCGATGCCGCGCTCGTACGCGTGCTTGAGCTTGCGCATCTCCGTGGCGGTGTCGGCCACCTCGACCAGCTCGTCGGGGGCGTCGCGGCCGGTGATCACCACGTTGGTGCGGGGCGACCGGCCGACCACGCCCGCCACCACGTCGGCCACGTCGACCCAGCCGTACTTCACCGCGTAGGTGAGCTCGTCCAGGATGAGCAGGTCGTACTCGCCGCCCGCCAGCTTGTCCCGGGCCACCGCCCACGCGTGCCGCCCCTTGGCCGCCGTCTCGTCCAGGTCGGTCGACTCCCACGTGAACCCGTCGCCCAGCGTGTGCCACTCGATGCCCAGGTGGTCGGCCAGCTTGCGCTCGCCCGTCTTCCACTTGCCGCCCTTGACGAACTGGACCACGCCGACCGTCCACCCCCGGGCCCACCCCCGGGCCATCACGCCGAAGGCGGCCGACGACTTGCCCTTCCCGTGGCCGGTGTTCAGCAGGACGATCGACTCGGCTCGGGGCATCGACACGAGAAGCTAATGTCGCACCCGCCGCGCAGGGAACACCGGTGTGAATCCGGGGCTGTCCCGCAACGGTGAGCAGCACGAGCTGCGAGCCCGATACCTGCGCCGCCGGAGAGTTCCGGGAGAGGTAAGGAGACGCGTGGACGTCATCGGAGTGCAACTCCGCTCCCGCCGAGAGGGCGGGCGGGAACTCCCCCTGTTGGTGTGGCGGCTGCCCCAGCCCATGCGCGCCATCGCGTCGGCGCCCCACGGCGGCGGGCTCGGCGTGCGCCGGTGGGTGGTCAACGCCCAGGTCCCCGCCTCCTACGCCCGCCGCGACCCCGACCACCACCTCAGCCGCCTGGCCGTGTCGCTCGGGCTGGCGGGCCGGGGCGTGGGCCTGCTCACCGCGGCCGACGTGCGGCAGTACCGCAGCAGCACCGACGGCGGGGTCGAGGCCGCGGCCACCGTGGGCCTGGGCCACCCGATCCAGGCCGCCGCCCCCGACGACCGCAGCGCGCCCGCCGCCCTGGTCGGCACCATCAACCTGGTCGCCTTCCTCCCGCAGCGGCTGGCCGACGCGGCCTTGGTCAACGCCGTCGCCACCGTCACCGAGGCCAAGGTCCAGGCGCTGCGCGACCTCGGCCTCGACGCCACCGGCACCGCGACCGACGCCGTCTGCATCCTCTGTCCGACCGACGGCCGGGCGTCCGACTTCGGCGGGCCGCGGTCGATGTGGGGGAGCCGCCTGGCCCGGGCCGCCCACGCCGCCGTCCTGGCCGGAGCGCGGGCCCAGACCGCATGATCACCCTCGTCCTGGGCGGGGCCCGCTCGGGCAAGTCGGCCGTGGCCGAGCGCCTGGCCGCCGACCTGCCGCCGCCGCTGACCTACGTGGCCACGGGCACGGCCGTCGACGACGAGATGACGGCCCGCATCGCCGCCCACCGCCTGCGCAGGCCGGTCGAGTGGGCCACCGTCGAGGTCGGGGCCGACCTGCCTGAGGCGGTGGGCCGTCTCCAGGGCTCGCTCCTGATCGACTCGCTGGGCACGTGGGTGGCCGCGGTGGAGGGCCTGGCCGCCGCGGGCGACGAGCTGGCCGCCGCGTTGCGCGGCCGCGATGCAGTGGTGGTGTCGGACGAGGTCGGCCTCGGCGTACACCCCTCCACCGACCTAGGCCGCCGCTTCCGGGACCGGCTGGGCGAGGTCAACCGGGCCGTGGCCGACGGGGCCGACTCGGTGCTGCTCGTGGTGGCGGGCCGCGTGCTGCGGCTGGAGCAGCCGTGAAGCGGGCGCTGTCCTTCCTCACCCCGTTCTTCGGGGCCAGCGAGCCGACGCCCACCGCGGTGCTGTGGTTCCCGGTCATCGGCGCGCTGCTCGGCGCGCTGCTCGGCGCGGTGTGGTGGGCGGCCGACCGCATCTGGCCCGCGCTGGTGGCCGCCGTGGTGGTGGTCCTGGTCGACCTGGCCTTCACCGGGATGCTGCACTTCGACGGCCTGGTCGACTCGGCCGACGGCCTGCTCCCGCCCCTCGACACGCCCGAGCGCCGGCTGACGGTCATGGCCGACCCGGCCACCGGCGCCTTCGGCGTGGCCGTCGGGGTCGGCGTCCTGGCCCTGCGGGTGGCGGTCCTGGCCGCGCTGAGCCCGAGCGGCTTCCTGCTGGCGGGCCTGTGGTGCGCGTCCCGGACGCTGATGGCCGTGGTCATGACGCGCGTCCCCTACGCCCGGCCCGGGGGCGGCCTGGCCTCGGCCTTTCTGGGCATGCGGGTGCGGCCCATCGCGGCCGAGGGCGTGCTGTCGGCCATCGCCCTGGCCGCCCTGTGGGGCCGCTTCGCCGGGCTGGCCGCGGTGGTGGTCGGGCTGGCCGCCGGGCTGGGCGTGGTGCGACTGGCCCAACGCCGCATTGGCGGGTTCACCGGCGACGTGCTGGGCGCGGCGGGCATGGTGACCGAGACGGTCGGCCTGCTGGTGGCCTCCGGGTGGCGCCGGTGAACCGGGCCCACGCGGTGGCCCTCGGGCTGCTGAGCGACCGGCTGTTGGGCGAGCCGCCGTTCGCCCCCCACCCGGTGAGCCTGTTCGGCCGGGCCATGCGGGCCGTCGAGTCGCGCCTCTATACCGACGACAAGCGGGCGGGCACGGCCCACGCCGCAGCAGGCGTCGTGCTCGGCATCGGCGCAGGCGCGGCCCTGTCGAGCACGGCGGCCGCCACCTACCTGGCCGTGGCGGGCCGGGCCCTCGCTGAGGCCGCCCGCGCCGTGCACCAGGCGCTCGACGTCCACGACCTCGACCTGGCCCGCCTGCGCCTGCCCGCCCTGGTGGGCCGCGACCCCGCGGGCCTGGACGAGAAGGAGATCGCCCGGGCCGCGGTCGAGTCGGTGGCCGAGAACACGGTCGACGCGGTGGTGGCCCCCGCCCTGTGGGCCCTGGCCGCAGGCGCAAAAGGGGCGCTCGGCTACCGGGCTGTCAACACTATGGACGCCATGGTCGGTCACCGCTCCCCCCGCTACGCCGAGTACGGCTGGGCCGCAGCCCGGCTGGACGACGGGGCCGGGTACGCGCCGGCCCGGGCCACCGCCGTCCTGGTGGCCGCCGTGCGGCCCCGCCACGCACGAGCGGTGTGGCAGACGGTGAAGGTCCACGCGCCCGCCCACCCCTCGCCCAACTCGGGGGTGGCCGAGGCCGCCTTCGCCGCCGCCCTGGGCCTGCGCCTGGGCGGGGAGAGCCGCTACGGCGACCGGGTCGAGCTGCGGCCCGCCCTCGGCCACGGCCGCCCGCCCGAACCAGCAGACATCCCGGCCGCCGTCCGCCTCTCGTCCGACGTGACCTGGGCCCTGACCGCCGCCCTCACCGCACTGGGGACACTCGCATGACGCCCGACCGCACAAGCCCCGACCGCACAAGCCCCGACCTGCACCCGGTCATCCCGCCCCCCGGCATCCATGGGGGCGACGGCGCCGCCCTGGCCGCGGCCCTGGGCATCGACCCCGGCCAGGTGCTCGACCTGTCGGCCAGCCTCAACCCGGTCGCCCCCGACGTGGCCGAGATCACCGCCCGCCACCTCGACGCCCTCGCCCGCTACCCCGACCCCGCCACCGCGACCGGGGCCTTCGCCCAGGCCCTCGGCGTCGAGCCGGACCGGGTCCTGCTCACCAACGGCGGGGCCGAGGCCATCGCCCTGGTCCGGGCCGAGGTGGGCGGCGGCGCGGCCGAGGAGCCCGAGTTCGGCCTCCACCCCCGCAGCCCCGAAGGGCCCCGCTGGCGCTCCAACCCCAACAACCCGCTCGGCCTCCTGGCCCGCCCCGACCAGCAGGCCGACGTGTGGGACGAGGCCTACTACCCGCTGTCGGCGGGGGAGTGGACGGCGGGCCGCCCCGGCATCGTGGTCGGGTCGCTCACCAAGCTGCTCACCTGCCCGGGGCTGCGCATCGGCTACGTGCTGGCCGACCCCGACGTGATTGTTCGCCTGCAAACGAGGCAGCCGGACTGGTCGCTCAACGGCCTGGCCGCCGAGTCGCTGCCCGACCTGCTCGACGCGGTGGACCTGCCCGGCTGGTCGAGCGAGATCGCCCGCCTGCGGGGCCTGCTCACCGGCCTGCTCGACAAGCACGGGCTCGACCCCCGGCCGTCCGACGCCAACTTCGTGCTCTGCGCCAACGGGCACGGCCTGCGCACCAGGCTGGCCCGCCACGCCGTGCTCGTGCGCGACTGCACCTCCTACGGCCTGCCGGGGCACGCCCGCTTGGCGGTGCCCGACGAGGTCGGCCTGGCCCGGCTCGAAGAGGCGTTGTGCGCGGGGGGCTGATGGTCTGCGGCACCACCAGCGACGCGGGCAAGAGCCACGTCGTCACCGGTCTGTGCCGGCTGCTGGGCCGCCAAGGGGTGAAGGTGGCCCCGTTCAAGGCCCAGAACATGGCCCTCAACTCCTATGTCACGCCGAGCGGACACGAGATCGGACGGGCCCAGGGCGTGCAGGCGCTGGCCGCCGGGGTCGAGCCCGAGGTGGCCATGAACCCCATCCTGCTCAAGCCCACGGGCGAGCGCACCAGCCAGGTGGTGGTGAACGGCAGGCCGCTGGCCCACATGAGCGCGGCCGAGTACCACGAGCGCAAGCCTGAGCTGCTGGTCACCGTCCTGGCCGCCCTCGACGACCTGCGCAGCCGCTTCGACGTGGTGATCGTGGAGGGCGCGGGCAGCCCGGCCGAGATCAACCTGCTCGACCACGACATCGTGAACCTGCGCATCGCGGCCGAAGCCGACCTGCCCGCCATCGTGGTGGGCGACATCGACCGGGGCGGGGTGTTCGCCGCCCTCTACGGCACGGTGGAGCTGCTGCCGCCGCTCTACCGCTCGCGGGTGCGGGGCTTCGTCATCAACAAGTTCCGGGGCGACCCCGCCCTGCTGGGCGACGGGCTGGCCGACCTCGAACGGCGCTGTGGCGTGCCCACCCTCGGCGTGCTCCCGTTCGTGCACGACGTGGCCCTCGACGCCGAGGACTCGCTGGCCCTGAGCGGCCTACGCCCCCGGAGCACCGAGCCCGCCCGGGGCGACGAGCTCGACATCGCCGCCGTCCAGTTCCCCCGCCTGTCCAACTTCACCGACCTGGACGCGCTGGCCATCGAGCCCGGCGTGTCGGTCCGGCTGGTCGACACCGCCGCCGCCCTGGGCGACCCCGACCTGGTGATCCTGCCCGGCACCAAGGCCACGGTGGCCGACCTGGACTGGCTGCGGGGCCGGGGCCTCGACCGGGCCATCCGCCACACCGGCGCCCTGGTGCTCGGCGTGTGCGGCGGCCTGCAGATGATGGGCCGCACCATCACCGACCAGGTGGAGTCGAATCGGGGCACGGTCGACGGGCTGGGCTGGCTCGACGTCGACACCCGCTTCGAGCCGGACAAGACCACGCTGCAGCGCCGGGGCGAGTCGATGGGGCAGCGGGCCGCGGGCTATCAGATCCACCACGGCCGGGTCGAGCGCCGGGCCGGGACGCCGGGCTGGGTCCACCTGGACGACGTGCACGGGGCCGAGGACGACGGGGCGGTCGAGCCGGAGGAGGCCCGCTTCATGGGCACCACCCTGCACGGCCTGTTCGAGGAGGACGGCTTCCGGGCCGTGTTCCTCACCGAGGTCGGACGGCGCCGGGACAAGGCCTTCGTCCCCGCGGGCGTGTCCTTCCCGGCCGCCCGCCGGGCCCAGTTCGACCGGCTGGCCGACCTGCTCGAGGCCCACCTCGACCTGGCCGCTTTGGAGTCGCTTCTGCAAGAGGGCACGCCCGCGTGATCCTCGTCCTCACCAACGCCGACACCGAGCTGCTGGCCCTGCGCACCGTGCTGGAGGGGCTGCCCGAGGGCTTCCCGGCCGTGCGGGCGGCCAACCCGGCGGCGCTGGCCGAGCCGCCCGCGCTGGACGGCGTGTCGGTGGTGCTGGTCCGGCTGCTCGGCGGCAGGCGGGCGTGGGAGGGGCCGTTCGACGGGCTGCGGGAGGCGTGCCTGCGCCTCGGCGTGCCCCTGCTGGCCTTCGGGGGCGAGGCCGCGCCCGACGCCGAGCTGGCCGCCCTGTCCACTGCGCCCACGGCCCAGGCCTTCGCGTACTGGCGGGCGGGGGGGCTGCACAACATCGAGCACCTCCTGCGCTTCGTGGCCGACACGCTGTTGCTGGGCGGCTTCGGCTTCGACCCGCCGGTCGAGGTGCCCGCCTTCGGCGTCCTGGGCCACCGGCCCCACGATTCGAAGCGGCCCACGGTCGGCGTGGTCTTCTACCGGGCCCACGTGCTGTCGGGGAACACGCAGTTCGTCGACGACCTGTGCGACGCCATCGAGGCCAAGGGGGCCAACGCGGTGGCCGTCTACTGCTATTCGCTGCGCGAGGACGGGCCGCTCGGCCTGCTGGAACGGCTGCGGCTCGACTGCCTGGTCACCACCGTCTTGGCCATGGGCTCGGCCGACGGCGACCAGTGGGACGCGTCGGGCCTGGCCGCCCTCGACGTGCCGGTGGTGCAGGCCGTCGCCGCCACCCAGCCCGCCGAGGCGTGGCGGGCCTCGGCCAACGGCCTGGCCCCCATCGACGTGGCCATGGCCGTGGCCATCCCCGAGTTCGACGGCCGCATCGTCACCGTGCCCTTCTCGTTCAAGGAGGTGGTGGACGACGGCGACGCGCTGGGCACGCCGGTCACCGCCTACCGCACCGTGCCCGACCGGGTGGCCAGGGTGGCGGGCGTGGCCGTGAGCCTGGCCCGGCTCCGGCACGTCGAGCCCGCCGACAAGCGGGTGGCCGTCGTGCTGTCGGCCTACCCGACCAAGCAGAGCCGACTGGGCAACGCGGTGGCCCTCGACACGCCCGCGTCGACCATCGACCTGCTGCACGCGCTGGCCGACCACGGGTACAAGGTCGAGCGCATCCCGGCCGACGGCGACGCCCTCATGCACGAGCTGGCCGACCACCTCGACCCGTCCCGCCCCACCGTCGTCGACCTGGGCCACGTGCTCGTCGCCATCCAGCCGCCCCGGGGCTTCGGCGACAACCCCATCGCCGTCTACCACTCGCCCGACCTGCCCCCGGTTGAGCAGTACGTGGGCTTCTACCGCTGGCTGGAGGAGGAGTGGGGCGCCCACGCGGTGGTGCACGCGGGCAAGCACGGGACGCTGGAGTGGCTGCCGGGCAAGGGCGTGGGGCTGTCGGGCGAGTGCTGGCCCGACGTGGTGCTGGGGGACCTGCCCTTGGTCTACCCGTTCGTGGTCAACGACCCGGGGGAGGGGACGCAGGCCAAGCGCCGGGCCCACGCGGTGATCGTCGACCACCTGCTGCCGCCCATGACGCGGGCCGACTCCTACGACGACGTGGCCAAGCTGGAGGGCCTGCTGGACGAGCACGCCCAGGTGGCCTCGCTCGATCCGGCCAAGCTGCCCGCCATCCGGGCCCAGGTCTGGGACCTGCTCGTGCAGGCCGACCTGCACCGGGACCTGGGCCTGTCGGACATGCCCGGCGCGGACGAGTTCGACGACCTCATCCTCCACGTGGACGGCTACCTGTGCGAGTTGAAGGACGCCCAGATCCGCGGCGGGCTGCACACGCTCGGCCGCCCGCCCGAGGGCGAGGCCCTGGTCGACCTGGTGCTGGCCATGACCCGGCTGCCCCTGGGGGACGTGCCGCCCCTGCGGCGGGAGACGGACGGGTCCCTGCACGACACCGACGAGGCCGAGGCCGAGGCCCGGA
>DASYMT010000438.1:0-4134 GCA_036008925.1 Acidimicrobiales bacterium
CGCTCTGGCACATCGCCCGCAGGCTGGCCGGGCTGGCCCTCGGCCCCACCCTCGCTCTGGCCGCGGCCTACTCCCTCTACCCGGCGCTGTCGAACGTGGACCTGTTCGACTTCCACCCCGAGGCCCTCGTCGTGCCCGCGCTGCTGGGCGCCGCCTACTTCGGCCTGCGGGGCGGGCGGTGGGCGCCCTACGCGGCGTGCGTGGCCGCGGGCCTGGCCTGCCGGGAGGACATGGCCGTGCCCGTGCTGTTCCTCGGCCTGCTGCTCATGCTCGAAGGCAGGAGAAGGGCCGGCGCGCTCACCAGCCTGGCCGCGGTCGCCTGGCTGGCGCTGGACCTGAAGGTCGTCCTCCCCCACTTCGCGTCGGGCGACTACGTGCAGGCCAACCGCTTCGCCCAGTACGGCTCGACCCTGGGCGACGCGGCCCGCTTCATGGTCGCCCACCCGCTGACGGTGGCGGGCGACTTCGCCACCAAGCCCAACCTCTACGTGCTGGTGGCCCTGTTCCTGCCCGTGCTGTTCCTGCCGCTGTTGGCACCGCGCTACCTGCTGCCCGGGCTACCGCTGCAACTGGCCTACCTGCTGACCAACGTGCCCGCGGCCCACACGGTCACTGCTCAGTACACGGTGTCGACCATCCCGTTCGTGCTGCTGGCCACCGCGTTCGCGTTGAAGCGCCTGTCGGGGCGGCCCTGGCACCGGCCGATGGTGGTCTTCGCCGTCGTGGGCTTCCTCGTATTCGCCGTCGCCTCCCCGCGGCACGAGCCCTGGCGCTGGCTGTCGCGGGACCGGGTCGACCAGGCCCGGCTGGCCGCGGCCCGCATGGTGCCCCGGCGCGCCGCGGTGGCGGCCACCGTGCGCATGTGGCCGCTCTTGGCCGAGCGCCCCGACCTGTACTCGTTCCCCATGCCCCTTGAGGGGTGGGCCCCCCAGTCGCCCGACCCCGTGCCCGTCGACCGGCGCGTCGAAGGCCTGCGCTGGGTGGTGCTCGACACGGCCGACGGCCGCCAGTGGACCGCGGTCGAGGCCGCGGCCAGAGGCCGGGTGCTGGCCGCGCCCGCGTGGCGGGTCGTGTTCGACCGGGCCGGCATCGTCGTCTACCACCGGCCCTAGATAGGCTCGGCGCCATGGCACCGAAGGCGTTGCAACCGCTGGTCCCGCGCGTCCGCGCCGGGCTGCGGCGGCTGGCCCGGCGGCGGCCCGCGGCCCGCAGGCTGATGATGGTGGCGGCCAAGGAGCTGGCCCGGGCCCTGGACGACGACGTGTACTCCTCGTCGTACTTCGGGGCCGGGCGCGACCCCCTCGACCGCATGGGCTTGTCGGGCTATGAGCGCTACGACCGGGACACGTCCAACGCCAACGCCGCCGCCTACATGGTGTGGAAGCACTTCGACGTGCGCCGCGCCCTGGACGTCGGGTGCGCCACCGGGTTCGTGGTCGAGGGGCTCAGGGAGCTGGGCATCGACGCGGCGGGGACCGACGTGAGCCAGTACGCCATCGAGCACGCGGCCCTGGGCGCGGCCGGGCACCTGGTGTGGGGCGACCTCACCGACCGGCTGCCGTTCAAGACCGGCCAGTTCGAGCTCGTCACCGCCCTGGAGACGCTCGAGCACCTGCCGCCCGACATCGTCCCCCAGGCCCTGGCCGAGCTGCGCCGGGTCACGTCGGGCTATCTGGTCTGCACCATCCCGTCGTTCGGGCCCAACGAGCACGGGCCCGGCGGGTGGCTCCAGGTGAAGGCCAGGGACGAAAGGCTCGACCACTACTACGGCCTCGGCCCGTCCTATGAAGGCCCGCTGCCCTACGAGGACATCTTCCGGGACGACAGGGGCGAGCCGATCGAGGGCCACCTCACGATGGCCTCGTTCTCGTGGTGGACCAAGCAATTCGAGGCCGCGGGCTTCGTGCGGGTGGGCGAGGTGGAGCGGCGCATCCATCCCGACCTGGCCCGCTTCGGCCTCACGAAGTACTGGAACCTCTACGTGCTGCGGGTGCCGTCTGCGCCCGTGCCGGTTGCCGGGTTGCGCGCCCCCGACGAGGTGGCCGAGGTGGAGCGCCGGTTCTCCCTCGACGCCCGGGTGGCCGACCCCGAGGACCTCAAGGCCCTCGCCGACGCCGGCCTGGAGTAGCCGGCTGAACCGCGGCGGTCAGCCGATGCCGACGACGGGGCGGTTGAGCGGGGTCCCGCCCATCGACCCGGCGAAGACGGCGTCGCCGTAGGAGAAGATCCCGCCGTCCGACGCCACCAGCCAGTAGCCCTGCCCGGTGACCGACGACTGCATCCCCACGATCGGCCTGTTCAGCACGATCCCGCCCGTCGACCCGTAGAACCCCGCATCGCCGTAGGAGAAGATCCCGCCGTCCGACGCCACCAGCCAGTAGCCCTTTCCGCTCGGCGTCACCGCCATCCCCACCACCGGCCGGTGCAGGGGCCGGCCCTCCATGGACCCCAGCGGCTCGGCGTCGCCGAACACCTGCACGGCGCCGTTGGACATGACCAGCCAGAGGCCCTTGCCGGTCAGCGTGACCGCCCCGCCCACCACATGGCTCTTGGTGCGGAAGCCGGCCATCTCGCCCGTGACCTCGGCCCCGCCGAAGCCGTACACCTGCCCGTCCTGGCCGAACAGGTAGTAGCCGGACCCGTCGGCCAGCGCCGCCATTCCGACGATGGGCGCCTTCAGGGCCGAGCCCCCCAGCGCGCCCACGAACCCGGCCCCGCCGTAATTGAAGACCCCGCCGTCGGAGGCCACGAACCAGTACCCGCGCCGCCGGGGCGTCGAGGACATCCCCACGATCGGCTTGTTGAGCTTGATCGACCCGGTCGACCCGTAGAACCCGCTGCGCCCGAAGCTGAACACGCCCCCGTCGCTGCCCGTCATGTAGTAGCCGGGCTGCCCGTCGTCGGTCAGGGCCCGGTAGACGTTGAGCCGGCCGTAGCGCACGTCCCGCCCCGCCCCCGCGTAGTCGTCGCTCGACAACGCGATGCGGGCCACCACCTGCCGGGCCGACAGGCCGGGGCTGCGGGCCAGCAACAGCGCGGCGGCCGCGGCCGCGTGCGGGGTGGCCATCGACGTCCCGTGCATCACGCCGTAGCCCCCGCCCGGCACGGTCGAGACGATGCCGTAGCCGGGTGCCGCGATGTCGATCCAGCCCCCCCGCTCGGAGAACGAGGCGGTGTGGTCCTCGGACGTCGTGGCGGCCACGCTCAACACGTCGCCGATGCCCGCCGGGTACATGACCGGGTTGCCCCGGAACAGGTCGCCCTCGTTGCCCGCGGCGGCCACCACCACCACGTTGTGGGCCACGGCGTTCTCCACCGAGTCGCGCACGGTCTTGGAGTCGAACGTCCCGGCCAGCGACAGGTTGACCACCCGGGCGCCCGCCGCCACCGCGGTGTCGATGCCCTTGGCGATGTTGCTCAGCGTGCCCGAGCAGTCGCCGTACTGCGGGTCGTAGGACAGGGCCCGGATGGACAGGACCCGCGTGTCCCAGCCGATGCCGGCCACGCCCTTGGCGTCGTCGGTCATGGCCGCCACCGTGCCCGCCACATGGGTCCCGTGGTTCCAGCACAGGTCCTGGACCGTGCCGGTGAGGTCGGGGCCGACGACGACCTTGCCCGCCAACTGCGGGTGGGTGGCGTCGACGCCGCCGTCCACCACCGCCACCAGCATGGTGGGGCTCCCGTGGGTGAGGCCCCAGGCCTCGGTCGCCTTGATGACCGAAGGGGCCCACTGCCGGGCGCCCGCGCAGGCCGACACCAGGCACGGGTCGTCGGGCATCTCGGTGGCCCGGTAGCGCACGTCGGGCTCGGCCCACTCGACCCGCGGGTCGCGCCGGACCGACGCCAGCGACGCGCCCTTGCCGAGCTTCACCACGGCCCGGTCCCGCACCATGCCGACCAGCACCCGGCCGCCCGCGGCCTGGGCCACGTCGACGCTGCTGGCCCCGGCCTTCAGCTTCACGATCACGGCCTCGGCGGAGAGAGGAGCAGCAGGCGCGGCGGCAGCCACGCCGGGCATCACGCCGAGCGAGCCGATCACCGCGAGGAAGGCGACGAGCCGCGCCTTCGGAGCCTGGAGCATCACCCTCCCGCAAACGTATGCCGGGGCCTTATCGGCGGGTGCGATCCACTGCT
>DASYMT010000439.1:0-2261 GCA_036008925.1 Acidimicrobiales bacterium
GCCCGGGATGACACGTAAGGCTTGTGGGATGGAACCGTTCGAGCCGCCGACACAGGTGGGGCGCGGACCGAGCGCGGAGAAGGCCTGACCGGGAGGTCAGGCCTTCGTGGTCGGGCTGGGGAGATTTGAACTCCCGACCTCTTGACCCCCAGTCAAGCGCGCTAACCAAGCTGCGCCACAGCCCGTCGGTCCGCTCATGCTAGCGGCTACAGCCGGTGCACAAGCCAGACGCCGACCTGCCACAGCCGCCAGGCCAGGTACAGCCCCAGCGCCACCAACAGCAGCGTGAAGTGCCACGGCACCCTGGGCATGTCCTCGGGCTTGGCGATGGTCTCCAGCTCCCGCCCGCACGTCGGGCACGTGCCGGAGCGCAGCGAGAGCGGGCTCCAGTATCGGGAGCAGTCGTCGCACCAGGGCATCAGCGCGTCACGGCCGGCAGCACGTCAAGGCATCAGGCCGACGAGGCCAGGCGGGTGCGGGGCCCGGCCGCGGCCACCCGGCTCGGCACCGGGTGCCCGACGAGGTCTGCCACCAGCGCCGAGGCGGCCAACAGCCGATCGAGGTCGATCCCGGTCGACAGCCCCAGCTCGTCGCACAGGTACACCAGGTCCTCGGTGGCCAGGTTCCCCGCCGCGCCCGCGGCGAAGGGCGAGCCGCCCAGGCCTCCCACCGACGTGTCGAACCGGCGCACCCCGGCCTCCAAGGCGGCGTAGGCGTTCACCAGCCCCGTCCCCCGCGTCTCGTGCAGGTGCAGGCCCACGTCCACGCCCACAACCTCCACCAGCGCCGCCACCCGGGGCGGGGTGGCCATGCCCGTCGTGTCGGCATAGGTGAGCGAGGCGCACCCCACCGCCCGCAGCGCGGCCCCCAACGCGGCCACGTCCTCCACGGGAATGTCGCCCTCGTACGGCGAGCCGAAGGCGCACGAGACCACCGCGTCGACGGGCACGCCCAGCTTGCAGACGGCGGCCACCGAGGCCAACGAGTCGGCCACCGTCATGCGGACGTTCTTCTCGTTGTACGCAGGCGAGGCCGAGATGGTGACCGACAGCTCGGGGACCCCGGCCTCCAACGCCAGCTCCGCGCCGCGCAGGTTCGGGACCAGGGCGACGACCCGGGCCCCGGCAGGCACGGACCCCGCCAGCCCGGCCACCACGTCGGCCGCGCCGGCCATGGACGGCACCGCCTTGGGCGACACGAAGGAGCAGGCCTCGACGTGGCGCACGCCCGCCTCGAGCAGCGCCTCGACCAGCCGCACCCGGTCCTCGACCGCAACCGGGGCCTCGGCCTGGAGCCCGTCGCGCGGCCCCACCTCCCGCACGTCCACCCGCTCCGTCATCTTGGGCCCGTCTTCTTCCCGCCACGGTGCAAGCCCGTGCCCGAAACGGGATGGGGGGCGGCCTCGCTCATACAGGCGGGACCCCGTGCCGCCGCTGCGAGAACTCGCGGGACTTCGACGACGCCAGCGCCAGCCGCCGCACCACCTCGTCGCGCAGCGACTCGGGCTGCACCACCGCGTCGATCACCAGGTCGGCGGCCAGGCGGAGCAGGTCCACGTCGGCCTCGTACTCGGCTCGTCGCTCGGCCACGAAGACAGCCCGCTCCTCGTCGGACTCCAGCGCCGCGATCTTGTTGGCATACACCGCGTTGATGGCCGCCTCCGGCCCCATGACGGCGATCTTGGCCGAGGGCAGCGCGATGCACGCGTCGGGCTCGAAGGCAGGCCCGGCCATGGCGTACAGCCCGGCCCCGTACGCCTTGCGCAGCACCACAGACACCTTGGGCACGGTGGCCTCGGAGACGGCGGTGATCATCTTGGCCCCGTGCCGGATGATGCCCTCGCGCTCCACCTGCTTGCCCACCATGAAGCCGGGCACGTCGGCCAGGAAGAGGAGCGGCACGTTGAAGGCGTCGCACTCCCAGATGAAGCGGGCCGCCTTGTCGGCCGAGTCGGTGAACAGCACGCCCCCCTTCACCATCGGGTTGTTGGCCACAATGCCGACCGGGTTGCCCTCCAGGTGCCCGAAGCCGATCACCAACTCGGGGGCGAACAGCGGCTTCACCTCGAAGAAGGAGCCCTCGTCGACCAAGGCGTCGATCACCCGGCGCACGTCGTAGCCCGCGGTGCCCTCCTCCGGGATCATCGACGCGGTCAACTGCACGGCGGGCTTGCCTGCCGGCACCACCGGCGGCTCCTCCCGCCACGAGCCCGGCAGATAGGAGAAGTACCAGCGGGCCATCTCGATGGCCTCGGCGTCGTC
>DASYMT010000440.1:0-5491 GCA_036008925.1 Acidimicrobiales bacterium
CGGCGGAGTGCCGGCGCTGATCGCGGTCGACCAGGACGCCACCGGCAACGCCAAGGCGCTGGCGCTCTCGTACGCCGAGGCGATCGGCGGCGCGCGCGCCGGCGTGATCGAGACGACCTTCACCGAAGAGTGCGAGACCGACCTGTTCGGCGAGCAGGTCGTGCTGTGCGGCGGCACCACCCGCCTCGTGCAGGCCGGCTTCGAGACGCTGGTCGAGGCTGGCTACCAGCCCGAGATCGCCTACTTCGAGTGCCTCCACGAGCTCAAGCTGATCGTGGACCTCATGTACGAAGAGGGCATCGCCGGCATGCGCTACTCGATCTCCGACACCGCCGAGTACGGCGACCTCACCCGCGGCCCGCGCATCGTCACGGACGAGACCCGCGCCGAGATGAAGCGGATCCTGAGCGAGATCCAGTCGGGCAAGTTCGCCGAGGAGTGGATCGCCGAGAACCGGGGCGGGCGGGTGCGGTTCAACGACCTGCGGGCGCAGGGGGCGTCGCACCCGGTGGAGGTGGTCGGTGCCGAGTTGCGCTCGATGATGCCGTTCATCGGCGCGGGCAAGGACCGCCCCCAAGACGTCTCCGGCGGCTAACCCCCCGCCCCCCTCCCCCCGCCCGCCCTTCCCCGTCTGGAGGACATAGCGCGTGGATTCGGCGCGTTATGTCCTCCAGAGGCGAAGGTGTTACACCCCGCGGGTTGAATCCGCCCCATGTCAGACGCCGCAGTCCACCACCTTGCGAGCCGCCAGTTCGGCCTCTTCTCCCGCGCGCAGGTCCAGGCTCTTCACCCGGCCGCCGACAACCTCATCCGCCAACGCCTCGCCTCCGGGCGCTGGCTCCAGGTCGAGCCGGGGGTGTACTCGCTGCCGGGATGGCCGAGCTCCTGGCGCCGCAGCCTGTGGCTGGCCCACCTCGACGCCGGGCCCCAGTCCGTCATCTCCCACGAGGCCGCCGCCGCCCTCCACCGCCTGCTGCACTTCCCGGCGGGCGCCGTCACCCTCCTGACCCGGCACCCCGACCACCACCGCGGCCCCCGCCCCAACTACGCCCACCAGTCCCGGGACCTCAAGCCCGAGCACGTCACCGTCGTCGACGGCCTGCCCGTCACCACCATCCCCCGCACGTTCTGCGACCTGGCCGCCACCAGCGGCCGAGGCCGCATCGAGCGGGCCCTCGACGACGCCCACCTGACCCGCCGCTGCGCGGTCACCGACGTCCTTGCCCTCGCCACCGAGCTCCAGCGCCCGGGCAAGCGGGGCCTGGGCACGCTGGCCGCCGCCCTCAGCGAGCGGGGCCCGGGCCAGGCCGTCCCCGAGAGCGAGTTGGAGCGCAGGCTGGTCGCGGTCCTGCGCAAGGGCGGCTTCACCAACCTCCAACTCCAGCACGAGCTGCCCTGGCGCCCGCACGTCCCCAACCGGGTCGACGTGCTGCTCGACCACGCCGTCATCGCCGAGGCCGACAGCCGCCGCTGGCACGGCCGGGTCGACTCCATGGCTGAAGACCGCCGCCGCGACCGCGAGGCCCTCAACCACGGCTACCCCGTGTACCGCTTCCTCTACGGGGAGGTGACGCATGAGGCCGAGGAGATCTGCACCACCCTCCGTCAGGCGCTGGCCGTGGCCCGGCGCAACCGCGCCGCCGCCTGACCGCGAGCGGGAACGGGACCCGTCACGCCCGCCAGAGGGCGGCCTCGCCCGATCGACGTTGCCTGCTGCGCCTGCTCAAGATGACCAACGCGGGCGTAGCGCCGACGACCAACAAGGCGACCGGGAACACCACGCCGCCGGTGGACCGGCCCCCGCCCGTCGGCGTCGACACCGGCCGGGCCAGTGGCGGCGCGTGGGTCACCGGGTCGGCCGCCGTGCCCAGGCGCACCTCGGGCAGGCGGTCGAACTCGCCCTGCGTCTGTACCGGCGTGGCAAAGCCCTTGTCCAGCAGGCCTACGGCCGAGCCGTAGGGGTCGGCCGCGCCGATCACCACCGCGATCATGGTGCGCCCGTCCCGGCGGGCGGCGGCGATGAGGGAGTGGCCCGCCTTCTTGGTGTACCCCGTCTTGATGCCGACGGCGCCGGGATAGGTCTTCAGCAGCCGGTTGTGGTTCAACAGCCGGTGCGGGTTCCCGTCGCCGCCCGCGAACCGGTAGTCCGGCGCGCTGACGATGGCGGTCAACTCGGGGTAGGCCAGGAAGGCCCGGGTGGCGATGGCCAGGTCCCGGGCGCTGATCCGGTTGCCCCCGTCCACCGAGAACTCGTCGTCCAGGCCCGCCGGGTCCCGGAGGACGGGCCGGTCGGCCATGCCCAGGCGGGCGGCGGTGGCGTCGAGCATGCCCCCGAAGGCCTCCAGGGTCCCGGCCGTGCGCTCGGCCAGCGCCACCGCCGCGTCGTTCGCCGACACGAGCAGCAGCGCATAGAGCAGGTCGTCCGCCTGCCACACCTGCCCGGCCTTGAGGTTGATCTTGCGGGCGGGCATCCCCTCGGCCCGGCTGGAGACGGTGACGTCGGCCTCGGCCTCCAGGTTCTCCACGATGGCGACTGCGGTCAGCACCTTGAAGACGCTGGCCACCAGTTGCGGCTCCCGGTCCCGACCCCCGTCCAGCACCGCCCCGGTGTCGGCGTCGACCAAGGCCCAGGCCCGGGGTGGCGGCGGGGCGGGCGGCGGCGAAGCGGGCGGCTGGGTCTGCGCCTGCCGGACGGGAGCGGCAGGAGCGGCGGGCGCGGCGGCCACGCCCGACGCCGCGCCCACCCCCACGAGCACCAACGCGAGCGCGGCGAAAACGACGGCCACCGCCCGGGACACGGGCAAGAGGGTTGCAGGGACGACGTGCCGATTGCCAACGGCGACCCCGGCGGCCACGGCGACCACGGCGACCACGGCGACCAGGGCCGACGGGCGGGCCCCGGTCCGGCCGGGCCTCACTGCGTATGGCGGGGCGGCTTCTGGGGCGCGATGGTCGCCGGGCTGCGAGATGACGACTTCGGCTTGGAGGCGGGCGCCGACGAGGGCGACTTGGACTTCGGCTTGGGCTTGGGCTTGGCCGGCGCAGCGGGCGCGGGCGCCACCGACGTCAGCACCCGGGGCAGCACGTCGGCCCGGGGCTGGTCCTTGGGCCGCAGGCCGAAGCCCAGGTCGAGGAGGGCCTTGGACGACCCGTATATGTCGCGCACGCCGAGGACCACGGCCACCATCGTGCGGCCGTTGCGCGTGGCCGCGGTCAGCAGGCAGCCGCCCGCCTTCTTGGTGAAGCCCGTCTTCATGCCCACCATGCCCCGGTACGTCTTGAGGAGCTTGTTGTGGTTGACCAGGCGGCGCTGCTTGCCGTCGGGCCCCTTGAACCGGTACTCCCGCATCTTGACGATCGAGGCGATCCGGGGCTGGGCCAAGGCCGCTCTGGCCACGATGGCCAGGTCCCTGGCGCTGATCAGGTTGCCGCCGCCCACTGAGGCGCTGTCGTCCAGGCCCGCTGGGTCGCGCAGGACGGGCCGGTCGGCCAGGCCGAGCCGCTTGGCCAGGTCGGCCAGGCGCTGCTGGAACCCGCTCAGGCTGCCGCCGCCCGACTTCTCGGCCAAGGCCAGCGCGGCGTCGTTGGCCGAGGTCAAAAGCATGGCCCGCAGGGCGTCTTCGGTGCGCCACGTCTGGCCCTCGGCCATGCCCACCCGCGACGGCGGCGCGGCCGCGGCCCGGCGGGACACGGGGACCGGCGTGTCGGGCTTCAAGGCGCCCACCACGACCAAGGCGGTCAGGACCTTGGACAGCGAGGCGGGCGGCAGGGCCACTCGGGCTCCGCCAGAGGCGACCACCCGCCCGGTGTCGGCGTCCACCACCGCCCACCCCTTCGGGATGCCCTTGGGGAACTTCGGCGCGGCCTTCGGCGCACCCCGGGAGGAGGCCACCCGCCGCAGCAGCGCATCGTCCAACCCCCCGGGCGCGACGACAGAGGCCAGCACGAGAGAGCCGGCGAGAAAGGCGGCAACGGGGAAGTGGCGCCGGATGGGACCAGGCTACGAAAGGGCGCCTGCCACATGGTCGATGCACTGGGTCAGCGCGGCCACGTCGTCCGGATCGATGGCCGGGAACATGGCGATGCGGAGCTGGTTGCGGCCCAGCTTCCGGTACGAGTCCGTGTCGACGATGCCGTTGGCCCGCAGCACCTTGCTCACCGTGGAGGCGTCGACCGACGGGTCGAGGTCGATGGTGCCCACCACCCGGCTGCGCTCGTCGGGCTTGGCCACGAAGGGGGTGGCGTAGGGCGACGCCTCGGCCCACCCGTACAGGTGCTCGGCCGAGCGGTCGCACCGGCCCGACGAGAAGGCAAGCCCCCCGCCCGCCAACATCCAGTCGATCTGGTCGGCCAAGAGGAAGATGGTGGCCAGCGCAGGCGTGTTGTACGTCTGGTCGAGCCGGGAGTTGTCGAGAGCCGTCTTCAGGTCGATGGACGCGGGGATCCATCGCCCGCCCGCGGCGATGCGCTCGATGCGCTCCACGGCCGCAGGCGAGCACAGGGCCAGCCACAGCCCTCCGTCGCCCGCAAAGCACTTCTGGGGGGCGAAGTAGTAGCAGTCGAACTGGCCGGGGTCGACCCGCAGGCCGCCCGCCCCCGAGGTGGCGTCCACCGCCACCAGCGACCCTTCGGCCCCGCCCTCGGGTCTGCGGACCTCCATCATCACGCCGGTCGAGGTCTCGTTGTGGGTGAGGGCGTAGGTGTCGACGTCGGCCCGGCCCGCCGGGTCGGGGTGGGTGCCGGGGGCCGACGACAAGACCTCGGGCTCGTCGAGGTGGGGGGCGGCGGCCGCGGCCGACGCGAACTTGGACGAGAACTCGCCGAACGACAGGTGCTGGCTCTTGCGGTCGATCAGCCCGAACGTGGCCGCGTCCCAGAACACGGTGGTGCCGCCATTGCCCAGGACGACCTCGTAGCCGTCCGGGAGGGAGAACAGCTCCCGGAGCCCGGCCCGCACCCGGCCCACCACGGCGCGCACGCCCGCCTGGCGGTGGCTGGTGCCCATGTACGACGTGCCCACCCGGCTCAGCGCCTCGACGGCCTCGGGCCGCACCTTGGACGGGCCGGAGCCGAAACGGCCGTCCCGGGGGAGGAGTTCGGCCGGAATGCGGATGTCGGGAGCCTGCTCGACGGTGGCGGGGGCGGAAGTCTGCACGGGGTCGTCGGGCACGTGTGACAGCATGGCAGCCATGGGGCGCATCTCTGCACGAATTGGGGCTGTCTCCGAGTCGGCCACCTTGGCCATCGACGCCAAGGCAAAGGCCCTGAATGCCGCGGGCGAGGACGTGGTCGGCTTCGGCGCGGGCGAGCCCGACTTCCCGACGCCGGCCCACATCGTCGAGGCCGCGGCCAAGGCCTGTCACAACCCGAAGGCCCACAAGTACACGCCCACCCCGGGCCTGCCCGAGCTGCGCCAGGCCATCGCGGCCAAGACGGCCAGGGACTCCGGCCTGTCGGTCGAGGCGGCCCAGGTGCTCGTGACCAACGGCGG
>DASYMT010000441.1:0-4583 GCA_036008925.1 Acidimicrobiales bacterium
CGCCCTCCCCGAGGCCGCGGCGCTGCCCGACAACGCCGGCGTGGTCGAGACGGTGGCCGTCCTCGCTCAGGCGGCGCGGCTGCCGCAGTACCAGGCCTACGAGGGGGTGACGGTGCCCGGCCCGTCGACCGCCCGGTACGAATACGGGCCTGAGCTTGCCGCCGCAGCAGTGCCGGTGGGGCCCGCCGAGCAGGCCGACTGGGCCACGGTGGGGCTGGCCGCGGCGGCCGCGCTGCTGCTGGCCGGGGTGGCCGGGGCGGCCTGGGCCCGTTCTTAGGGTCTGGGGGCTCAGGTCTGGGGGATGGCCGGAAGGGTGGCGCTGAGCGGGTCGTCCTTGACCGGCTGCCACACCATGTCCTTGAAGACGGCGAAGAAGACGTCGTCGTCGACCACGCCCTCATGGTTCTTGGTGTTGAACCCCCGCTCGTCGCCGTTGGCGCCTCGGATCTCGGTCTGCTCCATGAGCGTGACCAGCTCGGCCGAGGCCTGGGCCGCTGAGGCCCGGCGCATGGCGTCGGCCACCACGTTGACGAAGTCGTAGGAGTACATGGCCCAGTCGGGCGGGAGGACGACGTCCTTGCCCGCCGACTTCACCCCCGCCTTCTCGGGGCCGTAGGTCTCCTCGTAGGCCCGGCGGAAGGCCTCGAAGGGGGCGGTCCCCTTCTCCGAGGTGAGGCGGGAGCTGACGAAGGTGAGGCCGTCGAGCCAGTCGGGGTGCGCCGCCAGTTGTTGGCGTACCAACGGGTCCTCGCCCGTGGTGGACGCATAGACCGGCACGTTCCAGCCCGCCGAGCGGGCCGCCCTGATGGTGGCGGCCAGCACCTGCGGCGTGGCCCACACGAGCAGGGCGGTGGCCCCCGACTGGCGGGCCTTGAGGACGTCGGGGGCGGGGTCGGCCCCGGGCGCGGCGGAGGTGGTGAGGTCCGCCGCCACCTGGCTGCGGTTGCGGGCGAACGCCTTGCCCAGGGCCTGGCCGCCGCCCGCCCCGTAAGGCGAGTCGTCGTGGAGGAGGGCGACGCGCAGGCCCTTGGGGAGGAGGTACTCGGCCAGTCGGAAGGCGGCCCCCCGGTTGGTGGGGGCGATGCGGAAGACGTTCTTGCGGGCGGCCAGGTCGACCAGGTCCTCGCCCCCTTGGTACACGATCCCGATGGGGACGCCCGCCTGGGCCGCGTCCTGCCAGCCCGCGTCGACGCCGGTCCCCTCGGCCACCACGGCCACCGCTTTCATCTCGGCCGCCTTCTTGATGTTGGCCGCCGCCGCCGCGGCCGAGCCCCGGTCGTCCATGCGCTCGATGCGGAGCTTGACCTTGCTGCTGCCGACGGTGACGCCGCCCTTGGCGTTGAGCTGGTCGACAGCCAGTCGGGCACCGCGCTCGATGGGCTGGGCCACCGAGGGGGCGGTGGAGAAGGGGGCGTTGACGACGACCACTGCCGTGTCTTCCGGGGTGGCGGTGTCCTTGGTGCAGGCCGCGGCGAGCAGGAGGACGGTGGCGAGGACCAGGCCGAGGCGGCGCACGGGCCGACGCTAGAGGGCGGTGAGGGTGGTGGTGGCGTCGGCCAGGTCGGCCACCAGGCGGGCGTTGTGCTCGACCAGCACGAGGGTGAGGCCCTGGTCTTTGAGGCGGGCCAGCACGTCGCGGAGGCGGTCGCGCTCGGCCTCGGCCATGCCCGTGGAGGGCTCGTCGAGGAGCAGGACCCGGGCCCCGCCCGCCAGGGCCTGGGCCAGTTGGAGAAGGCGGCGCTCGGCGTTGTCGAGCGTGTCGAGGCGCTGGGTTGGATCGAGGCCGGCCAGGGCGATGGCGTGGCGGGCTCGGTTCTGGGCCTGCTGGTGGTCCCGGCGGGCGCCGGGGGTGCGCAGGGCCGCGTGCAGGGGGCCGGTGGCCCGGGCGGGCTCGGCCCCGGCCAGCACCGCGGTGGCCACCGTCTCGGCGCTGGAGGCGGGCGGGCGCTGGAGGGTGCGGGCCAGGCCCCGGCGGCGTCGGGCCGCGGCGGGCTCGGCCGTGATGTCGTGGCCGTCGAGGACGACCCGGCCCTGTTGGGGCTCGACCGTGCCTGCCAGAACCCGCAGCAGCGTGGTCTTGCCCGACCCGTTGGGGCCGACCACCGCGTGGCAGGTGCCCGGTTGGACGGTGAGGTCGACGCCGTCGAGGGCCCGGACGGCGCCGAAGTGGACGGTGACCTGTCGGGCTTCGAGGCGGGCGCCGGGCCAGGTGACGTGGGGTGGCGCGGCGGGCGTTGTCGTTGTCGTTGGGCCGGGGCGGGGGCGGGGGCTTCGACGGGGGACGAGGCCGCGGCCGCCCAGGGCGATAGCGGCCAGGAGGATGCCCCCGGTGACCGCGGGCTCGATGGCGGGCGAGTCGGTGACGGCGTGGGCGAGGGGGCGGGCCAGGGCCAGCACGACCAGGCCCGCGGCGGCCCCGGCCAGTCGATCGGCGCCCCCGACCAGGACGACGAGTAGGAGCTCGACCGACAGCAGCGGCCCGTACTCGGTGGGGTCGGCCACCCGGACGGTGAGGACGAGGAGGGACCCGGCCAGTCCGGCCAGGAGGGCGGAGACGACGAGGGCGATGACCCGGGACCGGGCCACGGGGATGCCGGCTGCGGCCGCGGCGGCGGGGTCGTCCCGGGCCAGGGCGAGGACGGGGTGGAGGCGGGGGCGCAGGGCGACGACGAGGAGGGCGGCCAGGGCGGCGGCGGCGGCCGACACGGCGAGGAGAGCGGGGTCGCCCAGGCCGATGGTGCGGGCCAGGGCCTCGGCGTGGAGCTGGGGCGGGGGCAGGACCAGGCCCCGGGCGCCGCCGGTCAGCGCAGGGAAGGCGCCCACGGCCAGGGAGAAGGCCCAGGCCGCCAGCCAGGTGCCGAGGGCCACGAACGGTGTGCGCAGGCGGGCCGCGGCCAGGCCGACGAAGAGGCCCGCGGCCGCGGCCGCGGCCGTGCCTGCGGCCGCGGCGGTGACCGGGTCGGCGTGGTAGCGGGTGACGGCGACGGCCGTGGTGTAGGCGCCCAGGCCCACGAACGCCCCCTGGGCCAGGGAGGGGAGGCCCGCCCAGCCCACGGCCACGGTGAGGCCTGCCGCAGCGGTGAAGAGCAGGAGGATGTGCGCCAGGTCGGCCGCGTGGATCGTCACTCGACGGGCTGGCGGGCGATGGCGGGCGGGCGCCAGGCCAGGTAGGCGAGGACCAGGAGGAGGGGGCCGATGTCCCGCCAGGCCGGGCCCAGGTGGAGCGCGGGCAGGGTGGCCACGGCCGTCTCGGCCACGCCCAGGGCCAGGCCCGCGGCAAAGGCGCGGCGGGGCGAGCGCATCCCCGCCAACAAGGCGGCGGCCATGCCCTTGAGCCCGAGGACGAGGCCGGTCTGGGAGGCGAGGACGGTGGCCGGGGCCACGACCAGTCCCGCGATGGCGGCCAGCGCGCCCGCCACCGCGAAGGCGGCGGCCACCAGGCGGTCGGTGCGCAGGCCGGAGAGGGCGGCGGCCACCGGGTCGTCGGCGATGGCCCGCAGGCCGAGGCCGAAGCGGGTGCGGGTGAGAAGGGCGTCGGCCGCCGCCGCGGTGACCAGGCCCACGGCCAGAACGAACAAGGCCCGAGGGGCGATGGCCGCGTCGGCCAGCTTGATCGGGCGCAGGCGGTCGAAGGGGGCGGCGTCGGGGAAGACGTAGCCCGCCCGGGGGAAGGCGGCCAGGAGGGTGGCGTCGATGACGAAGACGGCGGCCACCGCCGTGCCAATCCATCCCAGCTCGGCCCGTCGCCGGAAGGAGGGACGCAGCAGCAAGAGGTAGAGCAGGGCGCTGCCTACGGCGGCCACGGCCAGGGCGACGGCCGCGGCCAGGGCGTAACGGGGGGTGCCGATGGCCCTGGGGGCGCTGGTGGCGCCCGCCGCGGCCAGAGCGGCGAAGAGGCCCGCGCCCAACAGGTCGCCGTGGGCCAGGTTGAGGATGCCGGTGAGGCGGAAGACGAGAACGAACCCGGCCGCGATCAGCCCGTAGGCCGCGCCCACGGCCAGCCCGCTGACGACGACTTGGACGACGAGGCCCACGGTCACGGGCGCATCATGGCAGCGTGGGGCGGCCGGTCAGGTCTTGCGGCGGGGAAATCGAAAACGCCCCTCCGGAGAGGGGCGTCTTGGTGGGCCGGGGAGGATTCGAACCTCCGAAGGCTGAGCCGGCAGATTTACAGTCTGCTCCCTTTGGCCACTCGGGCACCGACCCGGTGCGGCGGTCAAGATAGCGTCTCGCCATGCCCACCTTCGACGTGGTGTCCGAGGTCGACATGCAGGAGGTCCGCAACGCAGTGGACCAGGCGGCCCGCGAGATCGCCACCCGCTTCGACTTCAAGGACACCGGCTCATCCCTCGATCTGTCCGGTGACGAGCTCCACCTGGCCTCGGCCACCGAGGACCGCCTGCGGGCCGTCGTCCAGGTGCTGGAGGAGAAGCTGGTCAAGCGCCAGGTCTCGCTCAAGTCGATCGAGTACGGCAAGGTCGAGGAGGCGTCGGGCATGACCGTCCGCCAGACCGCTGCCATCCAGGCCGGCATCTCCTCCGACAAGGCACGCGAGCTCAACAAGTTCATCAAGGGCCTCGGAC
>DASYMT010000442.1:0-5480 GCA_036008925.1 Acidimicrobiales bacterium
GGGAAGGCCCCGGCCGCAGGCGCGCGCACCGCCAACGAGCGCATCACAGGCCGGCCCCCTCGTCCAACAGGGCCCGCCCGTCGAAGCCCGCCTGTTCCAGCGGCCGGGCCATCCGAACGGGGAGGTTGCCCGTCCAGCGCAAGGGCAGGTCGGGCCGGCCCCGTCGGAACAGCTCGGTGACGGTGAAGGCGGCGGCCTCGGGCCCGCCCTGCATGTCCTCCACCGCCACCACCTCGGTGACCTGCACTCGGTCGCCCAGCCGGGCGCAGTGCACGACCACGTCGACCGCCTCGGTAACCAGCGCGTTCAGCGCGCCCAACGGCAGCTCGCTGCGGGTGTCGGCCAACTGGCAGATGAACCGCAGCCGGGTGAGGGCCTGGCGGGCCGACCCGGCGTGGATGGTGGTGAACCCCTTCACCCCGCTCGACAGAGTCAGCAACAGCGGCAAGGCCTCCCGATCCCTGACCTCGCCCACGATGGCGATGTCGGGGGCCATGCGGAGGAAGCCCGCCACCAGCCTCCGCAGGTCGACCTCGGGCCGGTCGGGCCGGGCCGGGCGGGTCTGCATGTGAGCCACGTTGGGGAGCGGCACGTCGGTCTCGAACACCTCCTCGGCCACCACCACCCGCAACGACGGGTCGAGCTCCGCCGCGCAACAGGTGAGCAGCGTGGTCTTGCCCGACCCCGGCGGCCCGGCGAACAGCACCGACAGCCGGGCCCGCACGCAGGCCCGCAGGAACCCGGCCACCCGGTGGTCCAGCATGTCCATGGCCACCAGCTCGTCCAGCGACCGGAACCGAACCCCCGTGAACCGGCGGATGTTGACCAGCACGTGCCCGTCCCGCCCGATGTCGCCGTGCACGATGTGCAGCCGGGCGCCGGTGTCGAGCTGGGCATCCTGCAGGCCCTCGGCCGGGTCGAGCTTGCGGTGCGACGTGGCCGCGTCGTCGAGGATCTTGGTCAGGGTGCGCACCACGTGCTCGTCGTCGTGGAAGACCTCGTCGTGGTAGCCGCTCGGGCCCTTGTGCCTGCGCACGAAGACCTGGTCCGGCCCGTTGACCATGACCTCCCACACGTCGTCGTCGGCCAGCAGCGGCTCCAGCGGCCCGTACCCGGCCAGGTTGCGGAAGGCCCGCTCGGCCACCAGCGCGGGGTCGGGCAGGTCGACCGGCCGCAGCCCCCGCTTGAAGTCGTCGCACCACCGGGCCACCTCGTCGTCGATGAGGGCCCGCAGCCCGGCCGGCGACGCGTCCGCTGCGTCCTTGGCCCGGGCCTGCACGGCCCGTTCGATCTCCATGAGCGGCGCCACCCAGTCCGTCATCCGAGCGTCCCCAACGAGCCCGGCACGATGCGCTCCGGCTCTCCCCACCGACGACCGCGCCTTCGGGGGACGGGCGGCGCGGCCACTGCGTCGGCGATGGCGGCCAAGGGCGCGGTGAGGACGGGCGGAAGGCGGCCGCCGTCGCGCAGCAGGTCGTCCACCCGCCGCTCGGGCAGGAAGACAAGGCCGGCCAGCGGCGACCGGGTGAGCCCCGCCACCGCGGCGGCCAGCTCCGCCTTGGCCCGCGGGGAGCGGGGCGCCCGGTTCACCACGGGCACGACGGCCGCGGGGTCGATACCGAAGGCCACCAGTTCGTTCACCACCCGAACCAGGCCGTGCGTCCCCTTCAAGCCTGGGAGGCCGATGACGAGCACGAGGCCGGCCTGGGCCAGCGCGGTGCGGGCCATCACGTTGCGGTCTTCCACGTCGGCCGACCCGCACTCCCGCTCGCCTTCCACCTCGGCGTCCACGTCGCACACGACGGTGTGCCACCCGGACCGCAAGGCCGCGAACGCGGCCTCGAAGGCGCGCGGCCGCAGGGCAGGCCAGGCCCCGGCCTGGCGCAGCCCGAGCAGCAGGTCGTAGCCCCGCTCCTCCACCCGGTAGGCCAGCCGCTGCACCTCCTCTGGCGGGGCCGTCCGGGTGCGGTGGGCCTCGACCAGCTCCTGCACGCCGGGCACCACGTCGCGCCCGTCGTGGAGCATGGCCTGCTCGGCGTGGAGCTTGAGGTCGGCCAGCAGCACGCGTCCCGACAGGGCCTGGGCCACGGCGATGGCGACCGTCGAGGCGCCGGTGCCGCCCGGGCCGCACACTGCGATCACCCGCCCGGCCCATCGGGGGCCCTCGGGCACGGCCACGGGATCGAGGACGGCGGCGTCCACCGGGCCGACAGGCGCGGCGTGGGAGGCCAGGGCGTCGAGCAGGTGGTCGGGACCGAAGCCGGGGGTGAGCACGGCCGCCACCGGCAGGGCCACCTCGGCCCCCACGGCCAGCACCGGCGTGTGGGCCCGACCGGCCGCGTCGAGCAGGTCGCGGTCGAAGCCGGGCGCGGCGCCGTCGACCAGCACGGCCGAGAACCGCCGCCCGCCCGCCAACTGGGCCAGCACCTGCGCGGGCGACAGGCACTTGACGAACTCGGCCGGGATTGACGCCCCGTTGCACCAGTGGGCCACGGCCCGGAACCACTCGGACCGGGCCGAGGCCAGGCCCAGCAGCACGTAGCGGTCGCCCATCAGGCCGTCACCCCGTCAACCTGCGGCGGGCGTGCGGTACGGGGCCGCACCCTTCTCGTCCGCCGCCCGGGGCCCGGCCCGCACCACCGTCACGTGGCCCGCGTGCACGGCGTGGGCCAGGGCCATGGCCGCGTCGGCCGTGGGCAGGTCGAGGGTGAGCACCAGGCTGTCGGCCCCGGCCAGTCCGCCCCGGTCGCGCGCGGCCACCACCCGGGCGGCCCGGGCCACGGTGATGGTGAACCCGTCGGTCGAGCCGCCGTAGGTGGCGAGCACGTCGACGAACTCGCCTGAGCGCAGCCCGCCGCCCACGGCCCGGGCCGGGTCGATGGGGAACGAGAGCTGCCGGGCCGCGGCGCCCGCACCCGCCGAGCCCAGGCGCACCGCACTGCGCTGAAGCAGCTCGCCACGCGCCACAGGGCCGAGCACCAGCGCGCCCTCCAAAGCGGCGGCGTCGGCTGGGGCGAAGGCGTGGCCGCGGGCCAGGTAGGCGGGCAGGTCCATGCGGCCCACGGTCAGGTCGGCCCGCTCGATGCGGTGCCCCACGGCCAGGTCGGACCGGGCCACCAGGTAGGGCTTGCGGGGGTCGGCGGTGGCGCCGCTGGCCGCCGCGAAGGTGCCGACCGCGGCCACGGCCACGAGCAGGGCGCCGAGCGCGGCCCGCCCGCCGGGCAGCGGCCGCCTGCGGCGGATACGCGGCTGTTCGTCCACGAGCGCCACACTTCGAAAGACGCCGATGGTCTTCCTTTTGAAAACGCCGAAGTCCCCCCATTTGGGGGTAGGAGTGCACGGGGGGCCATGAGGTGCCGTGGACGGGTTACGATGCCCGGCGATGGCGCGTTCGAGCGGCTGGCTCAGCACCACCGAGGTCCGAGACCGGCTCGGGATCACCCTGCGCACCCTCTACCGGCTGATCGACGAGGGGCAGATCGAGGCCTACAAGATCGGCCGGGTGATCCGCATGAAGGAGGAGGACGTGGCCGACTTCCTCACGCGGTCGCGCATCGAGCCCGGGTCGCTCGAGCACCTCTACCCGGCGGCCAAAGAAGACGCCGACGACGCCGAGGACGAAGCGGCCGACGAAGAGGCTGACAGCCCTCGCTAGACCAGGGTCAGCGCGCACAGGGCGGCCAGCGGCACGCACGCCGAGGCCCGGTCCCCGCCGTCGAGCCCGACCACCACCACGTCGCCGCCCGCGGCGGCCAGCTCCCCGGTGAGCGCGGCGCCGCCCAGCGCCTCGACCCGCACCCGGGGCCGCTCGCCCGCCAGCCGGGCCAGCGCGTGGGCCAACGCCAGCCCTTCGCCGGCCGCCTCCTCCCGGCCCGCGCCCGCCACCGCCTCGGGCGTGCGCACCAAGGACACCGCGGCCAACGGGATCAGCGTGGTGTCGCCCCCTTCGCCCCCCTCACCCCGCAGGGCCACGAAGTCGGACCCGACGGCCGCCACCACCCCGACGCGCGTCGAGCCGTTGCGCAGCACCACTGCCGCCGACGACCGGCGCTCGGCCAGGTCCAGCAGCATGCCGTCGAGCGACACGTCCTCGGCCGCCTGCTGCTCGAGCCAGCGCCGACGGGCCCGCTCGGCTGCCGCGTCGGCGGCCCGGGCCTCGGCCGCCCACTCCGTCAGCCGGTCGGCCAGCTCGTCGTCCACGGTCCGGGGACGCTACCGGCTGCCCGCCTGCGGCCAAAGCCTCGGGCTCGGCGTCGTCACAGCTCACAGCACAGCGCGATCACAGCACAGCGCCCGGGCGGCTGGCGGTCCACCCGGGCGCTGCTGTGACTGCGCCGCCGGAGGGGCAAGACGCAGTGTCGAGGGCCGGCGAGCCGGTCCCGCCGCATCGGCGGTCCCGTGGAGGCGGTCGATCCTCGGGGGCCGGATGGGGCGAACCCGTTGTCCCACAACGGCCATGAACCGACCATGAGAGCTACACCCGCACCCCCACGGCGGGCACCCGGACCCGCACCACCGCACCGCCCAGCACCCCGCCGTTCATCACCTCCACCGTGCCGTGGTGGGCCTGCACCAAGGCGGCCACGATCGACAGGCCGAGCCCGGCCCCGCCCCCGCCCGCCTCCCGGCCCCGGGCCTGGTCGCCCCGGCTGAACCGGTCGAACACCCCCGGCAGCAACTGCGCCGGGAACCCCGGCCCGTCGTCCGCCACCTCGACCTCGGCCTCGCCCTCGACGGCCCGCACCGAGACCACTACCACCGCGCCCGCGAAGCGCCGGGCGTTGGCCAACAGGTTCAACAGGACCTGGTCCAGCCGGTCCGGGTCGACCAGGCCGGCCACTGCCTCGCCCCGCACCTCGACCCGCACGCCCCCGCCGCCCGCGGCCACCCGGGCCACCACCCGCCGGGCCGCGTCGAGCAGGTCGACCTCGCGCACCGACAACGGGATGTCGCCCGCCTGCGAGCGGGCCAGCACCAGCAGGTCGTCGGCCAGCCTGCTCAGCCGCTCGGCCTCCTCCAGGCCGCTGCGCAGGGCCCGCTCCACCGCGGCCGGGTCGTGGGTCTCGGCCAGGGCCAGCTCCAACTCGCCGCGCAGGATGGCGAGGGGCGTGCGCAGCTCGTGGCTGGCGTCGTCCACGAAGGCCCGCTCGCGGGCGAAGCTGGCCTCGATGCGGTCGAGCATGGCGTTCAGCGTGCGGCCCAGGCGGGCGATCTCGTCGTCGCCCGGGGGCTGGGCCAGCCGCCGCCCGGCCTCGGCCACCGATGCCAGCGACACCGCGTCGGCCTCCTCGGTCATGCGCCCCACCGGGTGCAGGGCGGCCCCGGCCAGCACCCAGCCCCCGCCCGCGATGGCGCCGATCAGCAACGGGGCCATCACGGCCAGCGCCACCGCCAGCTTGCGCTGGCCCTCCACCTCGATCTCCCGGTTGGTCCCGGCCACGATGATGACGGGGCCGCTCGGCAGGCGCACGGGCCGGGCC
>DASYMT010000443.1:0-2166 GCA_036008925.1 Acidimicrobiales bacterium
GGCGCCCGGGTGGGGGCCAACTCGATGGTGGACACGTGGGCGACCGTGGGGTCGTGCGCCCAGATCGGTGCCAACGTGCACCTGTCCGGCGGGGTGGGCATCGGCGGGGTGTTGGAACCGCCGCAGGCCGCGCCGGTGGTCATCGAGGACGACGTGATGATCGGCAGTCGCTGCATGATCGTGGAGGGGGCGCGGGTCGGGCGGGGCGCGTTCGTGGGGGCCGGGGCCATCCTGGCCGGGTCGATCCCGGTCATCGACGCCGAGACCGGTGAGGAGCTGAGCCGGGGCGTGGTGCCGCCGTGGTGCGTGGCCGTGCAGGCCACCCGGCCCAAGTCGTTCCCGGGCGGCGAGTTCGGGCTGCCGTGCATCCTCGTCATCAAGCGGCTTCCCGAGGGCGAGCGCCACGACAAGGCCGCGCTCAACGACCTGCTGCGGGCCCACGGCGTCACCGCGTGACCGGGGCAGCCGGTGTGACCGGGGAGGGCGGGGCGGCCGGGGCGGCCGGGGCGGCCGACCTGTTGGCGCTGACGGCCGAGCTAGTCGACGTGCCGTCGGTGAGCCATCACGAGGAGGCGCTGGCCGACCTGGTGGCCGGGCGGCTGGCGGGGGTGCCGTGGCTGACGGTCTCGCGGGTCGGCGCCAATGTGGTGGCCCGCACCTCGCTGGGCCGGGCGGCCCGGGTGGTGCTGGCCGGGCACCTCGACACGGTGCCGCCCAACGGCAACGAGCAGGCCCGCATCGACGGCGACGTGCTGTGGGGGCTGGGCGCGGCCGACATGAAGTCGGGCTGTGCCGTGTTCCTCGCCTTGGCCCGCGCCTTGGCCGAGCCTGCGGTGGACGTGACCTACGTCTTCTACGAGTGCGAGGAGGTCAGCCGCCAGTTCAACGGGCTGAGCCGGTTGTTCCTTGAGCAGCCCGCGCTGCTGGCGTGTGACGCGGCCATCCTGGGCGAGCCCACCGGGGCGGTGATCGAGGCGGGGTGCCAGGGCGTGCTGCGGGCGGACGTCTCGTTGGCGGGGGCGCGGGCTCATACGGCCCGGCCCTGGATGGGGCGCAACGCCATCCACCGGCTGGGGCCGCTGCTCGAGCGGGTTGCCGGCTTTGCCGAGCGGCGGCCGGTGCTCGACGGGTGCGAGTTCCGCGAGGCGCTGCAGGCCGTCGGCGTCTCCGGCGGGGTGGCGGGCAACGTGGTGCCCGACCAGGTGGTGGTGCAGCTCAACCACCGGTTCGCCCCCGACCGCACGGCCGACGAGGCGCTGGCATCGCTGCGTTCGCTGCTGGGCGACACCGTGGACGAGGCGGGCGGCGATTCGATCACCCTGGTGGACTCGTCGCCCGCCGCGCCGCCTTCGCTCGGGCACCCGCTGCTGGCGGCGTTGGCGGCCCGCACGGGCCAGGCGCCGCGGGCCAAGCTGGGCTGGACGGACGTGGCCTTCTTCGCGGCCCAGGGGATCCCCGCCGTGAACTACGGCCCGGGCGACCCGACCATCGCCCATACCGCGGGCGAGTGCGTGCACCGGTCCGAGATCGACGCCGTCTACCAGGTCCTCGCCGGGCTGCTCGCGTCCGGGGGCTGACTCCGGATTGCCGTGCCGCGGCCCGGCCCGCGCCGCAACCGTGCTGCGGGGTGCCAGCCCTGCCGCGGGGCGCCACGGGCGGTGCCCAGCAGTGCCGCGGCCCGTGCTCGCCGTGCGCGGGGTGCCCGCCGTGCCGCAACCGTGCCGGGGGTGCCCGGCCATGCCCGGCCGTGCTGGGCGCTGCCACGGCGGTAGCTGGCCGTGCCGCGGGCTGCCCAGCCGTGCCGCGGCCCGTGCCCGCCATGTCGCGGGGTGCCCGGCCCTGCCGCGGCCCGTGCCCGCCATGTCGCGGGGTGCCCGGCCCTGCTGCGGCTGCTCGCCTCTCGCCCGCCTTGGTCACTTGACTGCCACCTGCCGACAGACCACTGACCAATGGCCGGTTCGTGGCTCGGGCCGCGGGCGAGGTGTGTGGTCAAGCTGCCCTGCCGCCTCGGCCCTTCCCCTCTCGAGCAGCGAGCGTGATAGCGCAACCACCTCGAACGGGGGAGGGTGCGCTCTCACGTTCAGCGGGCGGACGGAGTCCGTGACAGGGGCGGTGTTAGGCCTACGAGGGCCCGGCGGCTCTTCGTCGACCGAGCACGAGGCGGGC
>DASYMT010000444.1:0-3480 GCA_036008925.1 Acidimicrobiales bacterium
GGCCCGCTGCCCGAGGTCGACATCTTCTGCGTGGGCTCCTGGAGGTCCATGATGCGGGCGCCCACGGCCGGGATGCCCGCCTCCGGCACCTTGAACGTCGGCCCGTACCGGGCGTTGAACCGCTCGGCGATGGTGCGGGCCAGCTCCAGGTGCTGGCGCTGGTCCTCGCCCACCGGGACCCGGTCGGCTTGGTACAAGAGGATGTCGGCGGCCTGGAGCACCGGGTAGGTGAACAGCCCCACCCGGGCCGCCCCCTCGCCCCCCTTGGCCGTCTTGTCCTTGAACTGGGTCATGCGCCGCAGCTCCCCGTAGGAGGCCACGCACGACAGCAGCCACGCCATCTCGCTGTGGGCGGGCAGGTGGCTCTGCACGAACAGCGTGCACACGTCGGGGTCGAGCCCGCCCGCCAGCAGGATGGCGGCCACCTCCAGGGTCTTGGCCCGCAGCTCGGCCGGCTCCTGCTCGTTGGTCAGCGCATGCAGGTCGACCACGCAGAAGTACGCATCGTGCTCGTGCTGGTCCTTGGCCCACTGGCGAATGGCGCCCACGTAGTTGCCGAGGTGCTTGTCGCCCGTGGGCTGGATGCCGGAGAGCACGCGGGTCATCCACTGGATGGTAGGGGGCCGGTATCCTCGGACCCAATGCCTTACGACGTCGCGACCCCGGTTTTCGAGGGGCCGTTCGACCTCCTGCTCCACCTCATCACCAAGGAGCAGGTGGACCTCTACGAGATCTCCATCAGCCGGATCGTGGACGCCTACCTGGGCGAGCTGGACCGCATGGAGCACCTCGACCTCGACGTGGCCACCGAGTTCCTGCTCATCGCCGCCACCCTGATCGAGCTCAAGACCCGCCGCCTGCTTCCGGGCCGCGACGACATCGACCTGGACGAGGAGCTGGCCCTCTGGGAGGAGCGCGACCTGCTCTTGGCCCGCCTGCTCGAGTGCAAGACGTTCAAGGACGCGGCCGACGTGCTCAACCGGCTGGCTGCCGTGGCCGACCGCTCCGTGCCCCGCCGGGCGGGCCTGGAGGACCAGTTCCTCAGCCTCACCCCCGACCTGCTGGCGGGCGTCACCGCCGACATGCTCAAAGACGCCTTCATCCGGGCCGTCACCCCCAAGCCCCTGGCCCGCATCCTGCTCGACCACGTGGCCCCCATCCGGGCCAGCGTGCAGGACGCGGTGGAGGAGCTGGTCGACGAGCTGCCCCGGGCGGGCGTCATCACCTTCCGCCACCTGACCCAGGAGCTGGTCGAGCGGCTGGAGGTCATCGTGCGCTTCCTGGCCGTGCTGGAGCTGTTCAAGGAGGGCCTGGTCGACCTGCACCAGGAGGGCAACTTCGCCGACCTCACCATCACCTGGCTGGGCGACGCGGCCGTGACCCTCGAATCGCTCTCCGTCGAGGAGTACCAAGGGTGACCGAGGAAGAACGGGCCATCGAGGCCGTCCTCATGGTGGCCGAGGACCCCATCGAGCCGGGCCTGCTGGCTCAGTTGCTCGAGGTGCCGGTCGAGCGCGTCGAGGAGATGTGCGCGGGCCTGGCCGAGTCGTACCAGACCGAGGACAGGGGCTTCGTGCTGGTCCGGGTGGCGGGCGGCTACCGCTTCCAGAGCCATGCCGACATGGCCCCCTACGTCGAGCGCTTCGTGCTGGAGGGCCAGAACGCCCGCATGTCGGCCGCCGCCCTGGAGACGCTGGCCATCGTGGCCTACAAGCAGCCGGTGAGCCGGGCCCAGGTGTCGGCCATCCGCGGCGTGAACGTGGACGGCGTGATGCGCACCCTCCAACAGCGCGGCTACATCGAGGAGGTGGCCCGCGACCCGGGCCCCGGCCAGGCCGTGCTGTACGGGACCACCATGTCGTTCCTGGAGAAGCTGGGCCTCGACACGCTCGACGACCTGCCCCCGCTGGGCGACTTCGTGCCCGGGCCCGACGTGGTCGAGGCGCTCGAACAAGGACTCCGGCCTGACGTCTGAGCAGCCCGAGCCGTCCGAACACCCTGACGGCGAGCGGCTCCAGAAGGTGCTGGCCCGCCTCGGCTTCGGCAGCAGGCGGGTGTGCGAGGACCTCATCGCCGAGGAGCGGGTCACCGTCAACGGGGACGTGGCCGCGCTGGGCCGCAGGGTGGACGTGGACGCCGACGAGGTGGCGGTCGACGGCGCGGTGGTGGGCATCAGGCCCGGGCTCGTGTACTACCTGCTGAACAAGCCGCGCGGCGTCGTCACCACCGCGTCCGACCCCCAGGGCAGGCCCACCGTGGTGGCCCTCGTGCCCGACGAGCCGCGGGTCTTCTCCGTCGGCCGACTCGACGCCGACACCGAGGGGCTGCTGCTGCTGACCAACGACGGCGGCCTGGCCCACCGCCTCACCCACCCGAGCTTCGGCGTGGAGAAGGAGTACCTGGCCGAGGTGGCGGGCACGCCGTCGCCGGGTGCGGTGCGCAAGCTGCGCGAAGGGGTGGAGCTGGACGACGGGCCGACCGCGCCCGCCAAGGCCGCGCTGGTGCCGCCGTCGGGCCTGCGCATCGCCATCCATGAGGGCCGCAACCGCCAGGTGAGGCGCATGTGCGAGGCGGTGGGCCACCCGGTCAAGCGGCTGGTGCGGACCCGCATCGGGCCACTGGCCGACCGGTCGCTGAAGCCGGGGGAGTGGCGGGCGCTGACCACCGACGAGGTCCGTTCGCTGGAAAGAGCGGCAGGGTCGTCCCACTAGAGTCGAACGCCGTGCCCGTTGCCCTGCGCGGCCTTCGCGGCGCCACCACCGTGGACGCCGACACCGAGGAACAGGTGACCTCGCGCGTCCAGGCCCTGCTGGCCCAGATGCTCGACCGCAACGGCCTGTCGCACGACGACCTGGTGTCGGTCGTGTTCACCGCCACCGACGACATCCACTCCATGTTCCCGGCCACCGCGGGGCGGGCCGTGGGCCTGGGCGACGTGCCCCTGATCTGCGCCCGGGAGCTCGCCATCACCGGCGCCACGCCGCTGTGCATCCGCGTGCTCATGCACGTCTACTCCGACAAGTCGCGGGCCGAGCTGCACCACGTGTACCTCGAAGGCGCCCGGAACCTGCGCGATGACCTCCCCGACTAGGTCCGCCCAGGTCATCGGCACCGGCCTCATCGGGGGCTCGATCGGGATGGCGCTGCGCAGGCGGGGCTGGCACGTGACCGGCTCCGACGCCAACCCGGCGGTGGCCGCCTCCGCGGTGGAGCTGGGCGCCCTCGACGTCGAGGGCTTCGACCCCGACGCCGAGGTGGTGTTCGTGGCCACGCCCGTCTCCCAGGTGCCCACCGCCGCCCACCGGGCCCTGGGCCTGAACCGGCGGGGGATCGTGACCGACGTGGGCAGCGTGAAGGCGCCCATCGTGGACGCGGTGGACGACCCCCGGTTCGTGGGCGGGCACCCCATGGCCGGGTCCGAGCAGGAGGGCGTGGACGGGGCCGACCCCGACCTGTTCGAGGGGGCCACGTGGGTCCTCA
>DASYMT010000445.1:0-8916 GCA_036008925.1 Acidimicrobiales bacterium
AGTCTTCGAAACCGCCGCGAGAACGTGTCCCGGGTGACGCGGATCATCCGATGCCCCCTCAGAGCCGACAGCGGCGACAGTACCAAAGGCCCCTCGTCGCGGATACCCCCTTGTGGCATCATCGCTGGGCGGGCTGGACGAAACGAGGGGGGCCATGGACGAGGCGATCGTCGCGGGCAGTCTCACCAAGCAGTACCGCAACGGCGTGAAGGCGCTGGCGGGCGTGACGTTCCACATCAAGCAGGGCGAGATCTTCGGCTACCTCGGCCGCAACGGGTCGGGCAAGACCACGACCGTGCGCATCCTCACCGGCCTGACCAAGCCCACATCGGGCAAGGCCCAGGTGGCGGGCTACAACCTGCCGTCCGAGGCCTCGTACGTCCGCTCGCACATCGGGGTCACGCTCCAGGAGGCGGCCCTGGACGACATGCTCACCGCGTCCGAGCACCTGGTGTTCATCGGCGGGCTGTGGGGGTTGGCGTCGGGGCAGGCCAAGGGGCGGGCCGACGAACTGCTCCAGCAGTTCGGCCTCACCCAGTCGGCCGACCGGCGGGTGGGCACGTTCTCGGGCGGCATGCGCAGGCGGCTCGACATCGCCACCGCCCTCATCATGCGCCCCCAGATCCTCTTCCTCGACGAGCCGACCACCGGCCTCGACCCCCAGAGCCGCCGGGCCCTGTGGGGCGAGATCCGTGCCTTGCGCGACGACGGGGCCACCGTGTTCCTCACCACCCAGTACCTCGAAGAGGCGGACGAGCTGGCCGACAAGATCGCCATCCTCAACCGGGGCAGCATCGAGGCCCTGGGCACGGCGGCCGAGTTGAAGGAGCGCTTCGGCACCACGTCGATCAAGGTGCAGCTCTCCGACTCGGCCGACGCCCGCCGTCTGCGCGCCCTGGTGCCCGACGCCGCCGCGGTGGACGAGAAGGGCTCGGAGCTGTCGATCACCCTCGGCCCCAAGGACAGCTCGTGGGACGTGCTTGGGCGGCTGCACAGCGCCGAGGTGCCGGTGGTATCGGTGAGCGTGCGCGAGCCCTCGCTTGAGGACGTGTTCGTGAAGCTCACGGGCGAAGAGGTCGAGCAGTCGGGGGAGAACGCGGCGGGGGCGGCGGCGACGCCCGCGGGAGCGGGAGCGGGGGCGACCGCGTGAGTCTGCCGCGCGAGTCGGCGCTGGTCTTCAAGCGCATGGTGCGCGAGGGCAACCGCCAAGCCCCCATCGCGTACGTGTTCCCGCTGATGATGACGGCGGTCGGCCTGGCCCTGTTCTCGCAACTGCTCAAGCGCATGGCCGACCTGCCTGCCTTCCCGGCTAAGAGCTACGCCGACTGGCTGGTGGCCGGGGGCGTGCTGCTGCCCGGGATGATGGGCGCCGGGTTCACCGCCGTGTCGCTGGCCAACGACATCGAGAGCGGCTACTTCGAGCGGCTGCGGCTGGTGGCGGCCCGGCCCGCGGCCCACGTGCTCGGCCGGCTGCTGTTCGAGGGGCTGCGCATCGTGCCCGCGGCCGTGGTGATCCTCCTGGCCGCCCGCCTCCAGGGCGCGCACATCGAGAGCGGGCCGCTGGGCTTCGCCGCCCTGGTCGCCTTCTCGGCCGTGTGGGCCATGGCCTACAACGGGCTGTTCCTGGCCGTGGCCCTCAAGGCGGGGTCGGCCCAAGGCCCGCAAGGGCTGTTGCCGCTGTTCGGCCCGCTGTCGTTCGTAAGCTCGTTGTGGATCCCGGTGAAGTACATGCCGTCGTGGGCCCGGCGCATCGCCGAGGTGAACCCGCTGACCCGGGCCATCGACTTCTCCCGCTCCTTCACCACCAACCACTACGAGGCGGGCACGCTGTTGATCGGGGCGGCAGCGGTGGCCGCGTTGTTCGTGTTCGCCCAGGTGCTGGTGGCCCGCAACCTGTCCATGCGGCTGGCCGGGGAATAGGGGCTTTCGGATGGCTGCGCGTCCTGCCAAGTTCCTGGCCGACTCGGTGTGGTTCTTCCGCCGGGCCGCCCGCCACAGCTTCCGCAACCCGGCCTTCGCCTTCGGGTTCCCCACCGTGATCCCGCTGGCCATGGTGGTGATCTTCTCCCAGGTGTTCGGGGCGGTGGCCCACCTGCCCGGCTTCCCTTCGTCCAAGCTCATCGTGTGGATGGCGCCCGGCGTGCTGTTCCTCACCCCCATGATGGGGGCTGGGTTCGCGGCCACCGAGCTGATCGCCGACGCCCGCAACGGCTACCTCGACCGCCTGCGCATCCTGCCCATCAACCCCATGGCCATGCTCGTCGGCGGGGTGGCCTACGAGGGGGTTCGGGTGCTCGTCCCCGTGGCCGTGGTGCTGGCCGCCAGCATCGCCATGGGCGCCTCGTTCTCGGGCGGCGTGGTCGGCCTGGTGGGCGTGTTGGCCATGGTGGCGGCCTGGTCGATCGCCTACAACGGCCTGTTCTACGTGGGGGCGCTGAAGACGCTCGACCCCCAGATCGGCCAGGCCATGCTGCCGCTGTTCGTGCCGTTCCTGTTGACGAGCACGGTGTTCGTGCCCCGGGCCCTGATGCCGTCGTGGCTGCGCACCGTGTCGGACCACAACCCGCTGTCGCTGGTGGTCGAGGCGGGCCGCCCGCTGGTGACCGGGGGCGCGTTCTCGTGGAGCGACTTCGGCGTGGCCGCAGCCGTGGTGGTGGGGCTCATCGTGGTGTTCCAGGCCATGGCCCTGACCTTGTACCGCAAGCTGGTCGCGGCGGACTGAGGCGGCGCTGACGATGGCGGTCGAGAGCCGGGCGGCCCTGGAGGAGGCCGAGCGCACCAACGCCGAGCGGGGCCACGAGGTGGGCGGTTTCGTGTCGTCGGCCCACGGGTTCATCCCGGTGCGGCCCCCGTCGTTCGCGTTGCCGCCGTCGCACGCGGCCTGGGACGAGGTGGCCGCCGCCCTGCCGTCGCTGTACCGGTCGGTGGGCGTGCGCGAGGCGCTGCGGTCCATGCCGGTGCTGTCGGGGGCGGCGTCGGACCTGCCCGACGAGCACCTGCTGCGGGCGGTCAGCATCCTGTCGATCCTGGCCCACGCGTGGGTGCGGATCGAGACGGAGCCGGGCGGGCCCATCCCGCCGCCAGTGCTGTCGCCGTGGGCCGAGGTGACGGCGCGCATGGGCCGGGTCGAGCCCTTCATGCAGTACAACGACTTGATCCTCACCAACTGGCGCAAGCTGGAGCCCGCGTCGTCGTCCATGGAGATCGAGAACCTGGACCTGCTGCTGCCCACGGTGGGCAACCAGACCGAGCGGGTCTTCTACCTCACCCAGGTGGAGATGACGGCCCGGGCCACGCCGTTGCTGGAGGCGGTGGTGCGGGCCCAGGAGGCCATGGCCGCCGACGACGAGGCGGGCGTGAAGGCGGAACTGCTGGTGATGCTCGACGTGCTGCGCATCCTGGTCGAGCGGTCGTTCGTGAAGATCGATCCCAACCCGCTGTCGGCGACCCACTGCGACCCGGTGATCTGGGGGGCGACGGTGGCCCCGTTCGCGGTGAACCTGGAGCCGCACATCCCCGGCCCGGGTGGCACGTCGTCGCCCGTGTTCCACCTCATGGACGCCTTCTTGGGGCGCAAGGACTACAGCTCGCAGTTGGGGCACGAGGCCACCAACCTGCGGCTGGTGGCGCCGCCGTTGCAGCAGCGCCTGATCGAGGCGGTGTCGGCCGCGGACCTGGCCGCCTTCTCGTCACGTATCGGGTCCCGGTCTTTGACGGGCCTGGTGCAGTCGGTGGCCGACGCCTACGCCGGGGACCGGGGGCTGATCGCAGCCCACCGGCTGAAGGCCTACGGCTTCTTGGAAGTGGCGTTCAAAGTCGGGCGGTCGGTGACCATCGGCGGGTTCAAAGGCGTGTTCCGCGACCGGCCCTGGAAGCACGTCGACAACGAGCTCGACATCACCCGGCGCGAGCGGGGGGCGGGCGCGCTGCGGGACGTGCACCGGGCGTCCTTGGTTTCCCGGGGTGCGGTGTGCGACGCAGTCGATGCGGGGGTGACGTCGGTGCGGTTCGACGTGGCCGGGCGGGGCATCGTGTACGAGCCGGGCGACCGCTGCGGCGTGCTGCCCGACAACGACCCTGCCTTGGTGGCCCGCACGCTTTCGGCCTTGGACGCCGACGCTGCGGTCGAGGTGCCGCTGAACCCGCCGTGGGTGGCGGCGCTGGAGGCCCGGGCGGGGTTCGCGGGGTTTGCGGGTTCGGCGTCGGATTCTGCGTCGTTGGCGCTGGGCGACTTCCTGCGCTTCGCCAAGCTCCGGCCCGTCCTGCGGGAGACGGCCAAGGCGCTGCAGGCGGTGACCGCGTCGGCCCGGCTGGCCGAGGTGATCGAGATCCGGGGGGAGGACCAGTTCGAACTGTGGGACGTGCTCGAGCTGGTGCGGTCGGACGGCTACGACGTGTCCCGGCTGTGGACCAGCGGCATCTGGCAGGACGAGGCGCTGGCCAACCTGGTGCCGCCCGAGTCGTTCCGCATGTACTCGGTGTCGTCGGCCCCGGACGCGGACGCCGAGGGGCTGCCGCAGTCGCTGGAGCTGACCGTGGGCGCGCTGTCGTATGCCAGCGGCGGGGTCGAGCGGCACGGCACGGCGTCGTCGTTCTTGGGACGGGCGGAGGTGGCGGGCGAGGTGCCCGTGCGGGTGGTGCACCCGCGGCGCTTCCGCCTGCCCGAGGACCTGGACCAGCCGGTGGTGCTGTTCGCGGCGGGGACGGGCATCGCCCCGTTCCGTGGTTTCCTGCAGGCCCGGCCGGGCAACTCGTGGCTGTATGCCGCGGCCCGGTCGGCCGGGGAGCTGCCGTATCGGGCCGAGGTCGACGCCCTGGTCGACAAGGGCGCTGTGGTGGCCCGGCTGGCGGTGGACGGCGAGCGGCTGGAGGACGTCATGGCCCTGCACGGCGACGAGCTGCGGTCGCTGGTGGTGGAGCGGGGGGCGGCCGTCTATCTGTGCGGGCGGCCTGCGTTCGCCAACGGGGTGCTGGCCACGCTGGCCGAGGTGGCGGGGCGGGACGCAGTGCGCAGGCTGGTGGCCGACCGGCGGCTGATGATGGACGTCTTCACCGCCTTCGCCCCCGCCGCCGCGGCCGACGACGAGCAGTTCGACGCCTCCGAAGTGGTGCTGCACAACAACGACGAGGCGGGCTGGTGGATCGTCGTGGACGGGATGGTCTACGACATGACCGAGTTCGTCCACCTGCACCCCGGCGGCAGGAAGATCATCGTGGAGTCGGCCGGGATGGACGCGTCGCCCGAGTACCGGGCCGTGCTGCACCACGAGAACTCCGAGATCGAGGCCATGCTCTCGATGTACAAGATCGGGGCGGTCCGGCGGCTGCGGTTCGGGGGCGAGTGGGGGATCGTGCTGGGCCCTGACGGCTTTGGCTATCGCTCTCTGCACGACGCCTACCGGGCATGGGTGCGGTTCTTGTACCTGGTGGTCGAGATGCAGAACGCGCTGGGGAACGACTTCTCCTACATGCGCATGGAGACGGTGCGGGGCGAGCCGCCCGATGCCGTCACGCCGTACAAGCTCATGCTCTTCGGCAACACGCACTTGCGGTTCTTCGACCACTACTTCCACGGGTCGCTGGGCGACGACCTGCTGGAGCTGTGGGCCATTGCCACGGGGATGGGCGCGCCTTCGCAGCCGCTGAGCGCGCTGTCCGAGCGGCTGTCGTCGGTGCTCGGCTCTGATGCGGCCGGGGAGGTGGCCCGGTTCGGGGACCGGCTGCGCGAGGTGTACCGGGACCCGCCCTCGGGCGACGCTGCTGGTGCGCTGGTGGCCGCGGTGGAGGAGGCCGACCGGTGGTACCTGGAGTCGCTCAAGGCGCAGTTGCGGCGGGGCGTGCAGGTGTTCGAGCGGTACGAGGCCGACACCATGCGCCTCGGCGCCGGGGAGTTGGTCGAGATCCTGTTGGGCGTTCCCGGGTTGGCCGCCGCCTACTACGCCCGCCTCCTCGAGTCCGTCGCCGGTCTTTAGGACGGTCTGGAGGACATAGCCCCGCGATAACACGCGCTATGTCCTCCAGAGCCGGCGAAGGAGGCGCGGGGTCAGACCCGGGGGAGGAGCAGGACGGGCGGCGGCAACCGGTAGCCGGTCTTGCCCGTCAGGATCTTGGCCGACTCGTCGAAGCTCGGCGGCAGGGCGAACTCCAGCGTGTCGGCCAGGCGGGTGATGATCGAGAACATGGTGCAGACCAGGGCTGCATCGCGGATGGCGGCGTCGTCCAGCCCGGCCGAGCGGGCCGCGTCGAGATGGCGAACGGTCAGCTCGTCGGGGCACAACGTGAGCATCTCGACCAGCCGCAGCCCGGCCTTCACCCGCTCGCCGACCGGCGCGGTGTCGACCCCGGCGAACACGGCGTCCACCACCTCACGGCCAAGCAGTTTCGACGCGACCGCGCCGTGCGCCCCCGTTCAGAAGGGGCACTGGAGCAGCCGGGACGTGTAGGCCGCGAACAGCTCCCGCTCGCCCGCCGTCCACGACGACGGCCCTCGCATGACGTCCTGGAAGGCGGGCGACGCCCACCGCCCGAACAGGTTGGGCCGGTAGAGATGGGTCTTGATGACGTCGGGCGGGTCGGCCTTGGCCATGCGCCGCACCAGCCCGGCGAACAAGCGGGCGGGCCAGGCGAAGTCCCGCTCGACAACCTTGAGCCTCACTGGCCCGACCCCGCCCTCATGACCCCGACCCCGGCTCCGACCCCAACAGCCGGTCGATCACGTCCCGCCGGTGCAGCCCAGCCCCTGCGGCGGCGGCCACGGCCAGCTCGAAGAGCTGCGACTCGCTCCAGCCCGCGGCCCGGGCCGCGGCCACATCGGCGTCGGTCACCTTGTAGGCATGCAGCCTGATCTTGTCGACCAGCCCGGCCACCGACCCGGGCACGGCCCCGCCCTCGAACGCGGCCCGGCGCACGGACGGGTCGACCTCACCCGGCCCGTCGAGCAGGCGGGCGCGCATCCGGTCCAAGGCTTCATCCCCCCGACGCCTCACAGCCCAGGAGGATACGCCGTGCAGTACCTTCCCGCCCGGTGAACGAGCTCGCGGGCTTCCTCGGAGACGTACCCCCGTTCACCGGCTTCCCCCCGGCCCTCCTCGACCAGGTGGCCGCCCGCTGCACGATCGTCCACCTGCCCGCGGGGGACTGGCTGTTCCGCCAGCGCGACGAGGGCGACGCCCTGTACGTCGTGCGCACGGGCCGGCTCGAACTCCTGCGCGAAGAAACGACGACCCCGGCCAACGCAGCGACCGCAGTCGGCCTCCTCGGACCAGGCGAGGCCCTGGGCGAGCTGTCCCTGCTGCTGGGCGAGCCCCGCTCGCTGTCGGCCCGGGCCATCCGCGACAGCGAGCTGGTCCGGCTCGACCGGGCCGAGGTGCTGTCCCTGCTGCGCGACTCCGCCGAGTTCGCCGCGGGCCTTACCCGGGTGGTCGCCCACTCGCTGCACGACCGGGCCCTGGCCCGGGGCATGGCCGACGCTCAAGGCTCGGTGCTCACGGTCGTGGCCCTCCATCCGGGCGCCTCCATCGATGCGCTCCGCACGGCCATGGCCGCCATCCCGGCCCGCCGCCGCGTCGCCGTGCTCAGCCGGCCAGACCCCGACACACAGGACCCGGCCGACTACAGCCGCATCCTCGACCAGGCCGAGCGCGAGCACGACCGCGTCTTCCTCCTGGCCGGGGCCGAAGCATCCAGCATCACAGGCGAGCCCGGCCCCTGGGACCGCTTCTGCCTGCGCCAGGCCGACCGGGTGGTGGCCCTGGTGCCGCCCGAGCTGCACCCGCCGCAGCCCGGCGTCTGGCCCGAGCTGGACGGCTGCGACCTGGTGTTCTGGTCGAGTCCGACCCGGGCCCATGGCACGGCCGATTGGCTCGACCGCCTGCGCCCCCGGAGCCACCACTTCGTCGACCCGGCCGACCTTCAGCCCACCTTGGCCCGCGCCCTGCGCAGGCTGGCGGGCCTGTCTGTCGGCGTGGTGCTGTCGGGCGGCGGGGCCCGGGCCATGGCCCACATCGGCGCCCTCGACGGCCTCGTCCAAGGGGGCGTCCAGGTCGACCGCATCGGCGGTACCAGCTTCGGCGCCCTGGTGGGGTCGCTGTTCGCGCTCGGCCTGTCGCCCGTCGAGATCGCCAGCCAGTGCCGTCACGAGTTCGTGCGCCGCTGGCCGTTCAACGACTACACCATCCCGCGCGCCGCCCTGCTTCGGGGCGCCCGGCTGCGGGGGGCGCTGGTCCGCATGTTCGGGGACGAGTGCATCGAGCGGTCGCCCCGCGACTGCTTCGTGGTGTCGGCCGACCTGTTGTCGTCGGAGCTCGTCGTCCACCGCCGGGGCCCGTTCGCCCATGCCGTACAGGCGGGCCTGGCCCTGCCCGGGATGCTGCCCCCGGTGCGCGACGACGGCCGCCTGCTCATCGACGGAAGCGTGCTGAGCGGCCTGCCCATCCGGGTCATGGCCGAGGCCGACGAGGGCCCGGTCATCGCGGTCGACGTGGTCGGCGGGCGCTTGAAGGTGCGCAGGCGCCGGCGCCAACAGGCCCTGCCCGGCATCGTCGAGACGATCTCGCGCTCGGCCATCATCGGGGGCTCGTCGGACGCGGCCGCGGTCCGGCGGCTGGCCCGGCTGGTGATCGAGCCCGACACGTCGGGCGTGGGCCAGCTCGACTTCAACCGGCTCGACGCGCTGGTCGAGGCGGGCAGGCAGGCGGCCCGGGCCGCGCTGGACAGCGCGGGCGACCTGCTCACCGGTAACGTGACCGTGCAGTCGGGGGGCGACGGGGGGTAGCCATGGCGACAGGCGGAGCAGGCGCGGCGGACGGCGCAGGCGGGGCACGCGCGGCGGACGTGGTGGTCGTGGGCGCCGGGCTGACCGGGATGGCCGTGAGCTGGAAGCTGCACCACGCGGGCATCCGCCACGTCGTCGTCGGC
>DASYMT010000446.1:0-4544 GCA_036008925.1 Acidimicrobiales bacterium
GGTGCGGGTGGAGGACGGCGACGTGGTCGTCGAGGGCGCGGTGGTGGGCAAGGGCCGGCGCCAGAACCTCCAGTCGCTGGAGCACGAGTACGAGCAGTCCAAGCAGGCCATGGGCGACGAGCTCGAGCGCTTTGCCGAGAACACGCTCGAGTACCTGCGCCGGGAGCGGCGGCTGGTGGTGGACCCGCTCCCCATGCCCAAGCTGCGCACCAGCCTGAAGGGGCGCCACGCCCTGATCGTGGTGCGGGGTTTCGACTACAAGGAGGACCTGGCCCACCTGCGCAGCTACGTGCGGGAGATCCGGCCCGTCCTCATCGGCGTGGACGGCGGGGCCGACGCCCTGTTGGAGTGCGGGCTGCGCCCCGACCTCATCATCGGCGACTTCGACTCGGTGTCGGCCAACGCCCTGCTGACCGGCGCCGAGCTGGTGGTCCACGCCTATCCGGGGGGCGCGGCCCCCGGCGCGGAGCGGCTGGAGGGGCTCGGCCTGTCGTACAAGGTCTTGGAGGCGCCGGGCACCAGCGAGGACATCGCCATGCTGCTGGCCGACGAGAAGGGGGCCGACCTGCTGGTGGCGGTGGGGACCCACGCGTCGATGGTGGAGTTCTTGGACAAGGGGCGGGCGGGCATGGCCTCGACCTTCCTCGTGCGGCTGAAGGTGGGGGAGAAGCTGGTGGACGCCAAGGGCGTGAGCCGGCTGTACGAGAGCCGCATCCGCAAGCGCGACATGACCTTTTTCCTCCTGGCGGCAATGCTCTGCTTCATCGTGGTCGTCGTCGCCCTCACCCCGCGCGTGTTCCTGGAGGGCTTCTGGCTGTCGCTGCGCGAGGCCTGGCGCTCCGTCGTCAACTGAGCCATGGTCAACTTCCGATTCCACCTCCTGTCGCTCACCGCCGTGTTCCTGGCCTTGGCCGTGGGCATCGCGGTGGGCGCCACTGTGGTCGACCGGGCCACCGTCGACGCCTTGCACGTGCAGCTCCGGCGGGTGGAGGGGCGGGTCAAGGAGAACGTCGACCTGCGCAACCAGGTGCAGGACTGGCAGCGCTTCGCCGACCAGGCGGGCGACGGCCTTGTGGTGGGCAGGCTGAGCCAGGTGCCGGTCTTGCTCATCGGGGTGCGGGGCATCGACAAGACGCCCATCGACCGCCTGCGCCAGTCGCTCACCAAGGCGGGCGCGCTGGTGGAGGGCACCGTGTGGTTCACCTCCAAGCTCAAGCTGGAGAAGGCCGACGACGTCACCGCCCTGGCGCAGATCCTCGGCGTGCCCAACGGCAGGCCCGACGAGCTGCGGCGGGCGCTGGTGAGCAGGCTGGCCGCGTCGTGGGCCGGGAGCGGCGAGACCAACCCCCTGCCCGCGCTGTTGGACAAGGCGTTCGCCGAGTTCGAGCAGGCGTCGGTCATCCAGGTCGAGCCCGCCACCGTGCCCCGGCCCGAGACCCGCTTTCTGATCGCGTCGGATGCCACGGCCGACGTGGGCAACGAGCAGCTCGGCGTGCCCTTGGCCGCCCAGATGGCCAAGAGCTTCCCCTCGCGGGTGGTGGCGGTGGAGCCTGCGGGCGTGCTGTTCCTCGGGCCGCTGCGGCTCAACGAGCAGGCCGTCACCCAGATGTCGACGGTCGACAACGTGGCCGACTTCCGGGGGCGCATGGCCGCCGTGCTCGCCTTGCAGGAGCTGGGCCAGGGCAAGGTGGGCCAGTACGGCGTGGGCACCGGGGCCAAGCGGCTGATGCCCGAATCCGCGCAGTGAGCGCAGGGGGCGCGGAGACTGCCAAGAGCCTCACCCGCTCGACGCTGACGATCACCGCGTGGAACACGGTGTCGCGGCTCACCGGCTTCGTGCGGGTGGTGGCCGTGGGCGCCGCGCTGGGCACGACCTTTTTGGGCAACACGTATCAAAGCTCGAACCTGGTCTCGAACCTGCTGTTCGAGATCCTGGCGTCTGGGCTGCTTTCGGCGCCGCTGATCCCGGCGTTCGTCGGCCTGCTCGACAAGGGCAGGCCGGACGAGGCCGAGGGGCTGGCCGGCTCGCTGCTGGGGCTGGCCCTGGTCGGCCTCGGCCTGGTGACCGTGGCCGGGCTGGTGGCCGCCCACGCGGTCATGCGCCTGTTGACGGTGGGCGTGGACGACCCGGCTGTGCGGGCCGACGAGGTCCGGCTGGGCGTGTTCTTCCTCTGGTTCTTCCTGCCCCAGGTGCTGTTGTACGCCGTGGGCACGGTGGCCAGCGCCTTCCTGAACGCGGCCCGGCGGTTCGCGGCGGCGTCGTTCGCCCCGGTGGCCAACAACGTGGTGGTCACCGTCACCATGCTCGTGTTCCTGGTGTTGCGGGGCGGAGGGCGGCCGGCGCTCGACCTGCCGTTGTCGCAGAAGGTGGTGCTGGCCGCGGGCACCACGGCCGGAGTGCTGGCCATGAGCGCGGTGCCGGTGGTCGCACTGGTGCGGGCGGGCTATCGGCTGCGTCCCCGCATCGCGCTGAAGGACCCGCGCCTGCGCGCCGTCGGCCGCATTGGCGCGTGGGGGGCGGTGATGCTGGCCGCGGCCCAGGTGCTCATCGGCGTGACCCTCGTGCTGGCCAACCGGGTGGAGGGCGGGGTGGTGGCCTACTCCATCGCCTTCACCTGCTTCCTGCTGCCCCACGCGGTGATCGCCCACCCGCTCTACACCGCGCTCTACCCGCGGCTGGCCGCCCACGTCCACGCGGGCGACAGACGGGCCTTCGCGGCCGACGTGGTGGCGGGCGTGCGGCGGCTGGCCCTGCTCACCGTGCCCGCCTCGCTGGTGATGGCCGGGGCGGCGGTGCCGGTGCTTCGGCTGGTGCACGTGGGCGCGCTGGACCGGGCCGGCGCGGGGCTGGTGGGCCGGGTGCTGGCCGCCTACGCCTTTGGGCTGTTCGGGTATTCGGCCTTCCAACTGCTGGCCCGGGCCGCCACCGCCGGGGGCGACGCCCGGCTGCCCGCGCTGGTGGGCGTGGGCATGACCGCGGCGGGCTCGGCCCTGATGCTGGCGGGCGCGGCGGCGGCCGACGGGGGCGACCGGGTGGTGGCCCTGGGCGCGGCCCACTCGGTGGTGGTGTCGGTGGGGGCGGCCGTGCTGTTCGTCCTGCTCTCGCGGAGCTGGCAGTGACGGCCGGGGCGCTGCGGGTGGTCGCCGTCGTGCCCGCCAAGGACCGGGCCGACACGGTGGGCGACACGGTGTCCGCCCTCCTCGGCCTGTCGGCCGTGGACGAGGTGGTGGTGGTGGACGACGGCTCCCGGGACGGGACGGCGGCCGCCGCCCTGGGCGCGGGGGCGCGGGTGGTGCGCCTGCCCGACAACGTGGGCAAGGGCGGGGCGGTGGCCGCGGGCGTGGCCGCCGCCCCCGACGCCGACGTGTACCTGTTGGTGGACGCCGACGTGGGCTCGACGGCCGGGCTGGTCGACGAGCTGCTCCAGCCGCTGGTGGACGACGAGGCCGACATGACCATCGCCGTGCTGCCGCCCGCGGGCAGGCGGGGCGGGTTCGGCAAGGTCCGGGACCTGGCCCGGCACGGCATCCGGCGGGGGAGCGGGTTCGAGTCCCGGGCCCCGCTGTCGGGTCAGCGGGCGGTGCGGGGCCCGCTGCTGCGGTCGCTCGACTTGGCCGCCAGGTTCGGGCTCGAGGTGGGGCTCACCATCGACGCGGTGCGGGCCGGCGCACGGGTCCACGAGGTGGACGTCGCCATGGACCACCGGCATACCGGCCGGTCGGTGTCGGGGTTCCGGCACCGGGCCCGGCAGGGGGCCGACATCGTGCGGGCGCTGTGGCCTCGTCTGGTGGACGAGCGGCTGCGGCTGGGGGCGCTGGTGGTGGCGACCGTGCTGTTCATCGGCCTGTCGTTCGTCAGTGCGGCCCGGGCCGAGCCGTCGAGCGCGCCGCCCGCGGCCCGGCCGTCCAAGGTGGTGCTGGTGGGCGTCCCCGGCCTGGGGTGGGACGACGTGGGCACCGGCCGTCTGCCGGTGCTCGACCGGGTGCTGCGAGGCGGGGCGGTGGCCGCGACCAGCGTGCGCACCGCGTCGCACACGCCCACGCCGCTGGAGGGCTACGCCACGTTGGGGGCGGGGGCCCGGGTGAAGGCCGACCCGGCCGCGGCGCGGGACGGCATGCCGGGGCTGATCGAGCTGAACAACGGGCGGCACCTGCCGAGCCTCCCCGGCGCGCTGGGCGACGCCCTGCACGGGGCGGGCCGCACGACCGCGGTGGTCGGCTCGCCCGACGCCCTCTTCGCGCTGGCCGACGGGCGCGGCAGGGTCGACCGGGTGCAGGCGGCCCTGGACGCGACGGCGTTGTCGGCCGACGTGCTGCTGGTGGACGTCGGGCGGTCTGGGGCGGACGAGGCGCTGGGATACCTCATCTCGCAGGCCCCGTCGGGGACACTGGTGCTCGTGGTCTCGGTCACCCCCCCCGGCACCGAGTGGCACACCACGCCGATGGTGGCGTGGGGCGCGGGTGTGCGGGCCGGGTACCTGCACTCGCCGTCGGTGCGGCGGCTGGGCGTGGTGACGCTGACCGACGTGGCCCCGACGGTGCTC
>DASYMT010000447.1:0-1684 GCA_036008925.1 Acidimicrobiales bacterium
ATGTGTCGCCCACGTCGCCCCCGTCGACCAGGGCCCCCAGGCCCGTGAGCCCGTCGATGGCGAAGGTGCCGTCGGTCGGGTCCACCTGCACGGTGACCAGGCCGTTCGACAGGCGCAGCGGCCGGGCCTCCACCGGGGTCACCGGCGCGCTCCCGCCCGGCCAGCCCCGCCAGCCGAAGCCGGGCACCTCGTCGATGCGGGCCAGCACGGTGACGGCCGGGCGGTTGGTGATGCGGACGCGCACCGCCTGCCCTGGGCGCTCGGCGCGGATGGCGGCGAGGGCGGCCCGCACCGGCGGGGTCACGAGGGTGCCTGCCTCCTCGCGCTCCACGTGCAGCAGCTCGAACCCGTCGGGCTCCTCCACCGTGAACGAGCGGATCCCGCGCGCGTACTCGAGCTCGGCCACCATCACCGTGGCGACCTCGACGGCGGTGTCCTCCAGGAGGATCCGCTCGGCCGGACGCTCGGACACCAGCTGGCAGCCGGGCGGGATGGCGGCGCCGGGCAGGCGGACCTCGACCAGCCCGCCGCGGGCCCGGGCCGAGGGGTTCACGATCAGCGGGCCGTCGGCCGCCACCGTCGCGCCCAGCGCCTGGAGGGCGCGGTCGGCCAGGCCGTCGGCGATCTGGGTGGCCTCGGCGAAGCGGTGGAGCACCGCGTCGCACACCTCGTCCACCGAACACGCGCAGATCGAGTCGTGGGCGCTGTTGCGCAGCACCTCGAGCCATGCCGCCCGGAGGAGGGTGGCGGGCCAGTGGTCGGCCGGCAGCAGGAGCGCGGAGAGGGGCTCGGCCAGGCGCTCCAGCGATCGCTCGGCCACGGCGGCCGCCTGCTTCACGTCGAGCCGGTTGGAGGCCACGCCCATGAGGAGGTTGGCCCGGGCCCCCGACCGCAGCTCCCCCGACCAGCTCGGCAGTCCCTCGGTCGGGGCATCGCGCAGGTGGTCGGCCAGCGAGCAGATGCGCAGCTCGAACGGGCCGTCGAGGGCGTTGGCCTCGGCCACGACCCGGCCCAGCCAGGGCTGCGGGAGGAGGTGGTCGGTGCCGTTCATCCAGAGGATGGGGCCGACCAACAGGTCACCCTGCTCCTGCTCGAACTCCCCGATGCGGCGCAGGAGCGCCTTCGCGTCGTCGGGCACGAGGGCTCCGTTGCCGTACCCGAGGGGCAGGTACTCGGCTCGCACCGTCGAGCCGTCGGGCGCCGTCCACCAGAAGCCGCTGCGGTCGACCGAGGCGGGGACGCCGCGCCACACCACGGCGTGCTCGAAGCCGAGCTGGCGCAGGAGCTGGGGCATCTGGGCCACATGGCCGAACATGTCCGGCAGGTAGCCCACCTCCATCGCCCCGCCGAACCGGGCCGCCACCTCGAGGCCCCGCTGCAGGTTGCGCACCAGCGTCTCGCCGGACACCAGGAACTCGTCGGGCAGCGCGTACCAGGGGCCCATCGCCACCCGGCCGCTGGCGGCCAGCGCCCGCAGGCGCTCCTCGGCCTCGGGCCGCACGGCCAGGTAGTCGTCCACCACGGCCATCTGCCCGTCGAGGAGGAAGTGGGCGTAGGACGGGTCGCCCTCGAGCTGGGGGAGGAGCCCGTCGAGCAGGTCGACGAGCCGCAGGCGGAACGACTGGAACGGCGTGTGCCACTCGCGGTCCCAGTGCGTGTGGGGGACGATGTCGACCCGTCGGCG
>DASYMT010000448.1:0-3510 GCA_036008925.1 Acidimicrobiales bacterium
CGTAGAACAACAGCGCGCCGAGGGCGGCCAGCCACCGGCCCGTCCCCAGCGCGCAGGCCGCCATCACCGAGATGGCCGCCATGTAGAGGCCCACCGGCACCCGCAGGGGCGAGCGCCCGACCGCCCGCAGGACAGTCCCGCCCACAGCCCAGCCCACGAAGGCGAGCACGAGGGCCGCCCCGAGGAACCGGGGCAGGGCCGCGCCCAGGGCGAGGAAGCCCGCGATGTAGGCCAGGTGGGCGAGCAGGAACGAGCCGAGCCCGACCTCGAACTTGTCGAGCATCAAGGCCACGTCGCCCGCCAGCGAGAGCACGAGGGCGGCCACGAACCAGCGCCGCTCGGCAGCCGAGTCGGGGTGCAGCCGCAGGGCGATGGCGATGAGCACGGCCATCACCGCGGGCTTGCACAACCACTCGAGACGTTGACGCCGACGGGCTACCGCGTACCAGTCGGCCAGCGCGAATACCCCCAATATGGAGGGTAGGAAAATGGCGTTCACGGGGGTTATCGTTCCGCAAACGCCGCATGACTGTCGCCTTTCGTCGCCACAGGACTCTCTGACCCGCTCTTCTGCTGCTCGAAAGGACCAGTCCGTTGCGACGTCTCCGCCGCGCCCTCGTCGGCGCCGTCCTCTTGTTGGGCATGGCGCCCGCGGTCCACACCGCGGTCGTCCAGGCCCACGAGGGGAACTACCCCATCGTCCTCATCCCCGGCTGGCACGGCTCGGCCGGGACCTTCACCGAGATGATCCCCAAGCTCCAGGCCCAGGGCTTCACCGTGATCGACTTCGACCCCGTCGCCCCGGGCGTGCAGGCCATGGACTACGCCCCCACGGCCGCGGGCCAGCACATCTCGTACGTGGCCGGGAAGATCGTGCAGCAGAAGATCAAGACCGCCCTCACCGCCAACGGCTACGACGCCAACACCCAGAAGATCGACATCGTGGCCCACTCCATGGGCGGCCTGGTCTCCCGCTTCCTGCTGGAGAAGCCGGGCGCCGACGTCGACTACTGGTCGAGCACGACGGGCTGGTACGGCGACGGCGTGGCCGACGTGGACACCAACTGGAAGGCCCGGGTCGACGACCTCATCATGCTGGGCACGCCCAACCACGGGACGTGGGAGGGCTGGATCCCCGGCAACATCGGCGGGTTCGGCAACTGGAACACCACGGGCGGGGACATGGCCCCCAACTCGAAGTTCCTCCAGTTGATGGGCTACACCGAGCCCGCGGGCGAGTACTACACCACCATCGGCGGCGACCCGACCTACCTCCAGTTCTTCAGCTACGACTACAACGGCGACGGCATCTCCCACGGGTTCGACGGCGTGGTCCCGGCCGAGTCGCCGTTCATGACCGGCTCGGTGCAGTCGCTCGTCAACAACCACCACGGCGAACTGGTCACGGCCGACGCGCCGCTCGACCTCACCATCCAGGCCCTCGACTTCACGTCGGCCCAGACGGGGACGGGCCTGGCCAACCTGGCGGGCACGGCCACCATCCGCCTGGAGTACGCCAACATCGTGCAGGACCACGACTTCGGCACCACCGACGAGTTCCGCTTCGACGTCTACGTGGACCCCGACGGCAACAACGACGGGTACACCTACGTCAACACCATCAACTACGACCGGGACGCGCCGTTCACCCAGAACTGGGGCAACGCAGGCCCGCTGTCCGTCGGGGTCAACCTGCCGGGCACCAGCCCCCGCATGGACGTGAAGCTCGACGTGTGGGAGTCGGACCCGGGCGGGGCCCGAGAAGCGGTGTCCACCGTCTTCTTCACCAACATGATGTTCTCCGACGACCTCGACGGCCAGGACTACTACACGGCCACCGCGGCCGACTCGAAAGGCGGCACCAACACCTTCCGGGCCTCCCTCAACGGGGCCACCAGCACGGTGGGCCAGACCCGGCTGGTCACCTTCGGCTTCGACAAGGCGCTCATCCAGCAGACGCTTGAGCCCTGCTGCAACACCGAGGCCCAGTTCACCCTGCACGCGGGCCGGGACGGCTATGCGGGCACCGTGTACCGGGGCTCGCCCACCGACTCGTCGCACTACTCCCGGGCGGCCAACACGTGGGTGGACATCGGGGTCGACGCCAAGAACAACGGCGTGGTCGAGTCCGAGACCATCTTCAAGGGCCGGATGCTGAAGGGCACGACCTGGCGGTTCGACGGCGAGTTCTTCGACGACGACGGCGGCTGGTCGGCCCGCGACTCCGGCGGCCAGTACTACGCCACCGGCTCGGTGGACACGCTGCCGGTCGGGCGCCAGAACTGGTCGGGCACCGCCCTCGCGGCCTGGGACATCTACTTCTACATTGTGACCGCCTAGCGGTAAGACTGCGGCCGTGGCCCGGTACCTCAGCCCCGAGTGGTTCGACGAGGTCAACCGGGCCGCGGCCGACAGCGAGCGGCTGCGCACCGACACCGCGGTGGTCGACCTGACCATCCAGCAGGTCGTGACCGACGGGCCGGAGGGCGAGGTCCGCTACGTGGTGCGGGTCCGGCAGGGCGCGGTGTCGGTCGAGCCGGGCGAGGACGCCGGAGCCGACGTGACCTTCACCGAGGACTGGGACACGGCGGTGGGCGTGGCCGCGGGCCGGGTCAGCGCGCCCCAGGCGTTCATGACCGGGCGCATCCGGGTGGGCGGCAACGTGGGCGTGCTGCTCGACGCCCAAGGGTCGCTCCAGGGCCTGGACGAGGTCTTCGCGGGCCTGCGGGGCGGGACCACCTTTTGAGCCCGGCCCCGAACGAGCCCGACGCCCCGGGCTGGTACCCCGACCCGGGCCACGGCGACCGCCTGCGCCGATGGGACGGGAGCCGCTGGACGGGCGAGAGCCGGGCCACGCCGCCGTGGTCCGAGGCGCGCGCCGGCATGTCGACCCGGCGCAAGCCCAGCCGGCACTGGCTGGTCTTCGGGGTCGTGGCGGCGTTCCTGCTCCTGGCCGCCAGCTTCAAGGCGTTCACGGCCGGGCCCGACCTGCCCGCCCGCACCGTGTTCGACACCACGTTCATCAGCCAGGCCAACGAGGTGTGCCGGGGCGACCTGGCCAAGCTGAAGGCCGACCGCCCCAAGCCGGGGTCGAGAGCGGGCAAGGACCCCGGCTCGGACGAGACGGTGGCGGCCACCGTGGACGACGTGGCCGACCGACTGAGGGCGGTGGCCGTGCAGTTGCGGGGCCTGTCGGCCGTGCCGGACGACCGGGCCGACGTGGCGGGCTGGCTGGAGGAGTGGGACCGGTACGTCGACCTGGGCCACCAGTACGCCGGGGCCATCCGGGAGAAGTCGCCCCGGCAGAAGTCGCTGGCCGAGGAGGGGGCCAAGTCGGGCCGGCGGGCCACGCTGTTCGCCCAGGCCAACAAGCTCGACGACTGCATGCTCGCCTGACCCCGGCTGCCCCCGCCCGGCCTCGCCCACCCGCCTCTCCCCCGCCCCTCCCGTTTGGGCACCAAGATCGGCCGTCACGGGAGAAGAGCGTGCCCAAAGCTGTGGCCCGGTAGC
>DASYMT010000449.1:0-3016 GCA_036008925.1 Acidimicrobiales bacterium
CACCTGCGACCTCATGCTGGCCGTGGGCTCCACCCTCGCCGTCTACCCGGTGGCGGGCGTCGTCCCCCTGGCCAAGCACAGCGGCGCCAGACTGGTGATCCTCAACGCCGAGCCCACCCCGTTCGACGACCTGGCCGACGCCGTGCTGCGGGGCCAGATCAGCCGGGTGCTTCCTGCCATCGTCCGCGGTGCACCACCTCTGCCACCGGCCGACGGCCCCGCTTGAGCGACGGCGACGGCCGGTCCCCCTCGTCCGGCCAGCCCACGGCGACCGCGCCGATCGGCGTGAACGCCAGAGGCACGCCGAAGGCGGCTCGGAACGAGTCCATGCGCTCGGGGAAGATCCCGAAGAACAGCGCGCCCAGCCCCTCGTCCACCGCGGTCAGCAGCATGAGCATGGAGGCGAACCCGGTGTCGATGTCCCAGTAGGGGACGGGCCAGAACGACTCCCGCTTGTCGGTCACGCCCTTGTCGGGCTCGGCGTAGCGGTCGAGGTAGGCCTGTTTGTGCGACAGCGGCACGATGATGGCGGGCGCCCGGAACAGCCCCGGCCACGAGAAGTCCCCGTGGTCGTGGCCCTCGTCGAAGGTGGCCTCCCAGAACCGCGCCGTCTCCTCCGGCCCCTCCAGGGCGAGGAACGCCCACCCCTGGCTGAACCCGGCCGACGGGGCCCGCACCGCGTTGGCGAGCAGCCGGTCCAGCGCCCCCTGGGGCAGCGGCCGGTCCGAGAAGGTCCGCACCATCCGCCGCCGCCGCACCACCTCTTGGAACTCCACACGGCCGACGCTAGCCAGGCCAGGCCTAGCGGGAATTCCGACCTACTTGGTAAGGTTTCCATCACCATGCCGACCGCCCGTGAACTGCTGGCCCGCATCAAAGACGAGATCACCGAGGTCGACGGGGCCACCGCCGAAGCCCGGCTCGACAACGCGCTGGTCCTCGACGTGCGCGAGCCCGACGAGTACGAGCAGGGCGCCATCCCCGGCGCCCTCCACATCCCCCGGGGCCACCTCGAAGGCCAGGTCGAGGGCAAGATCGCCGACAAGAGCAGGCCCATCATCGTCCACTGCGCCAGCGGCTTCCGCTCCGCCTTCGCGGCCAAGACCCTCCAGGACCTGGGCTACACCGACGTGGTCAACCTGGCGGGCGGCTTCAACAAGTGGAAGGACGAGGGCCGTCCTTGGAGCACGCCCCGGACCCTCTCCCCCGAGCAGCGCAACCGCTACCAGCGCCACCTCCTCCTCCCCGAGGTCGACGTGGCCGGCCAGCAGAAGCTCCTCGCCTCCAAGGTCCTGCTCCTCGGCGCAGGCGGCCTGGGCTCGCCCGCCGCGCTGTACCTGGCCGCCGCGGGCGTGGGCACCCTCGGCATCATCGACATGGACGTGGTCGACGAGTCCAACCTCCAGCGCCAGATCCTCCACAATCTCGATCGAGTTGGTGAACGGAAGGTCGACTCGGCCAAAAAGACCCTCACCCTTCTCAACCCCGACGTGGACGTGGTGACCTACGACGTGCGCCTGGGCGCCGACAACGTGCTCGAGATCATCGACGGCTACGACGTGATCGTCGACGGCACCGACAACTTCCCCACCCGCTACCTGGTCAACGACGCCGCCCTGCTCAAGCGCATCCCCGTGGTCCACGGCTCCATCTTCCGCTTCGAGGGCCAGGCCACCGTCTTCGCCCCCTACGACGGGCCGTGCTACCGCTGCATGATCCCCGAGCCGCCCCCCGCCGAGCTGGCACCGAGCTGCGCCGAGGCCGGGGTGCTCGGGGTGCTGCCCGGCATCATCGGCTCGATCCAGGCCATGGAGGCCATCAAGCTCCTCCTCGGCCTGGGCGACCCGCTGGTCGGCCGGCTGCTGGCCTACGACGCGCTGGAGGAGTCCTTCCGCACGTTCAAGGTCCACCGGGACCCCGAGTGCCCGGCCTGCGGGCCCAACGCGGGGGAGATCGTCATCGCCGAATACGACGACCTCTGCATGCCGCATAGGCATTAGGCCCTATTCGCGGGGGTATAGGCCCCCGCATGCGCACACTGCTCCGTTGGGCCGGGCTGCTGGCCCTCGCCGCCGGCCTGGTCGCCGCCCTCACCCTTCCCACGCCGGGTCCCGCCTCGGCCGACGCGGCCGGCGTCAAGGCCCTGACGCTGCCGACGTCCGGCCCCGCCTGGTACGACCTGGCCTTCCACCAGCAGGTGATGTCGTCGGCGGGCAACGGCGTGGCCGCGCCCGCCGCGGTGGGGCTGGCCACGCCCGGCATCCGCCCCGGCCAGTGGCTGGTCACGGTCACCACCAACCCCGTCGGGTTCGCCTGGTGCTCGGCCAACTTCGTGTTCAAGAGCGGGGCGGACTTCGGGCTGGGCACGGCGGGCCACTGCGCGGCCAAGGACGCGCTGGGCGCCTACCCGGACGTGACCGCCTACGTGGTGCCGCCCCCCGGCGCGACGTGCAGCGGGTCGCCCTGCCTGCCCGGCTTCTACCACATCGGGACGTTCGCCCTTTCCCACAACAACGGGGTGGGCGACGACTTCGCCATGGTCAAGCTGTACCCGCAGTTCAACTCGTGGGTGAACCCCACCATGCCGGTATGGGGCGGCCCGACCGGCGCCAACACCAGCACCCTGCCCACCGTCGTGAAGCACTTCGGCCACGGCACCGTCGTAGGGACCGGCGGGACGCCGCGGGCGGGCGTGGCCTACACGTTCACGGCCCGGGGCGGCAACGCCTTTGGCTGGTACGGCGTGGGCGCCCCCGGCGACTCGGGCAGCGGCGTGGTGACTGCGCTCGGCCCGGCGGCCGGGAACTTCACCCACATCATCATCTCGGACGGCATCCCGGGCGAGCTGTTGCCGGGCACGCTGGCGGGCACCACCATCAGCAAGATCCTGAGCATCGCCACCGGCTGGTCGCTGGTGGACGGAAGCCTCATCCCCGTCCCCTGAGTCGTAGGCTCGTCGCATGGACGAGCGCCGAACCGACGCCGGCATCGAGATCAAGCCGCTCTACACCGAGGC
>DASYMT010000450.1:0-1630 GCA_036008925.1 Acidimicrobiales bacterium
ACCGGCGTGTCCGGCCCGTCGCCCAACTGCACGCGTGCATACGCCACCGTGAGGAAGGGCCGGCCCGGGTCCTGGCGCAGCATGGCCTCGTTCAGCACGTGCAGCACCCGGCTGGGCCGACGGGCCTGCATGGCCGCGGCCCGCAGCGTGTACCGCCCCAGAGCGGTGACGGCCGCCGCCTCCGCCCCCTTGCCGCACACGTCGCCCACCACCATGGCCCAGTCCCCCGGCTCGGTGAGGAACACGTCGTAGAAGTCGCCGCCCACCTCCACCCCTTCGCCCCCAGGCCGGAACACGCCGTCCACCTCGAGGCCGGGGATGTCGGGCAGATGCGGCGGCAGCAGGCTGGCCTGGAGCGTGCGGGCCACCTGGCTGCGCTCGGCGAAGAGGCGGGCGTTGTCGAGGGCGAGGGCCACCCGCCGTACCAGCTCCTGGGCCAGGTCGAGGTCGGCCTCGGTGTAGCGGCGGCCCGACGACGACTGGATGAACGAGATCGTGCCGAGCATCGAGCCCCGCACCGACAGCGGCACGATGACGGCCGACACCGGCGCCAGCGTGCGGAACATGGCCAGGCGCTCCGGACTCTGGGCCACTTGGGCCCACCCCTGCTCGGTGACGACGGGCCAGAACTGCGACTGCCCGGTGCGCGCCACCCGGCCCACGCCCCTGGCATTCTCGATGCGGGGCGGCCGCGAGTCGTGCAGCTCGCGCACCAGCGGAGTGAGGTCGGGGTCGCGGTGGGCGGCGGCCACGCACTGGAAGTCGCCGTCATCGGCCAGGAAGTCGACCGCGCACCAGTCGGCCAGGACGGGCACGGCCTGGTCGACCACGGTCTGGAGCAGCGTCGGCCCGTCGAGCGACCGGGCCAGGGCCTCGCCCGCGGCGGTGAGGAAGGCCAGCCTGCGCTGGGTGGCCTCGGCCTCGCGAAACAGCCGGGCCCGGTCCACGGCCAGGGCCACGCGGTCGGCCACCAGCCGCAGGAACTCGGCCGCGCCCTCGTCGAAGGGCGACGGGCCCGCGCGGCCCGCTACCGCCGTGCCCACCGTCCGGCCCTCCACCACCAGCGGCACGGCGAGCACCGACGTCATGGCATGACCGGCGGTGTCGTCGACCGCCGCGTCGTCGCCCAGGAGGATGGCCACCGTGTCCGCTTCGAGGGCCTCGGCCGTCTCGGCGGTGACCGAGTCGAGCAGAAGGTCGAGATCGAGTTGGGACAAGGCCGCATCGGTGATGCGCTGAAGTGGGCCAAAGGGGTCTTGAATCCCTCAGACCCTATCCCCCGCGCTACGATTTCAAGCTCGCAGGACCGGGCGGTACCCGTGGCAATGGCGCCTCCTTCAGCGAAGAAGGCCCCCGGTCGGGACACATCCGACGTACCACGGAAAGGCACGCGCCCATGCGCACCCGGCGCCCTGAACTCGACGCATGCGGCATCGGCTTCACCGCCGACGTCAAAGGCCGTTCGTCGCGAGGCATCGTCGAGGCCGCCCTCGAAGGGCTGTCCAACGTCACCCACCGGGGCGCGGTGGCGGCCGACCACCGCACGGCCGACGGCTCGGGCCTGCTCGTGCCCATCCCCGCCGCCGTCTTCGGCGAGGGCGTGGGCGTCGCCACCCTGTTCGTGCGGGGC
>DASYMT010000451.1:0-11959 GCA_036008925.1 Acidimicrobiales bacterium
TCAGGAGCCGCAGCCCCGCGCGCAGCGGCGGCCCTGGCCACAGGCGTGAAGCACCGGGGGCACCAGTCGACGTTCGGGGGGAGGGCGGCGCGGCACTCGTCGCACACGGACGCGCGCGCCTCGGTGGCGGGGGAGGCCATGCACCAATTGTCGACACCCGCCAGGCGTCCCTTGAGCCTGGAGCGGTCCCACACGCCCGCTCAAGGTCGGTTCGCGCAATACCGATGATCTATCCATGCCGGCTGGAGAAGTCTCTCGGACGCCGTCCGGGAATGAGGACGGGTTCACGGTCATCGAGATGGTTGTCGCCATCACGCTGCTCGTCATCAGCCTGTTCGCCGCCGCCCAGGTCCTCACCTCGGGCATGCGCGTGTCGGGCGACACCCGGGCCCGGGTCGTGGCGTCCAACCTGGCCACCCAGACCATCGAAGGCCTGCGGGCCTCGGCCGTCGACCCGACCAAGTTCAGCAACATCCCGGTGGGCACCACCGTGCTCGCCTCCCAGAAGATCTCCGGCACCACCTTCACCGTGACCCAGGAGGCCCGGTGGGTGGGCCAGCGCTCCAGCGTGAGCAACTGCGAGACGGGCGGCGACACCACGCAGATCCTGCGGGTCACCGCCGTCGTCACCTGGCCCAACATGAACGGCACCAAGCCGGTCCAGTCGAGCACCACCTTCTCCCCGCCGGTGGGCGCCTACTCGGCCAGCGAGGGCTCCATCGCGGCCAAGGTCATGAACGCGGCGGGACAGCCCGTCTCGACCGTCACCGTCTCCACCACGGGCGGCACCGTCACCACCCCGGTCGTGACCGGGACCGACGGCTGCGCCTTCTTCCAGTCCCTCGCCCCCGGCACCTACACGGTCTCGGTGGCCAAGGCGGGCTACGTGACCGACCAGCCCACCAGCACCCAGTCGGTGTCGGTGGTGGCGGGCCAGATCGCCCCCCTCACCTTCAACTTCGACCAGGCGTCCACGATCGGCTTCACCGGCTTCACCGGGGCCACGCCCGCGGCGGCCGGCATCAAGATCTCGGTCGGCAACACCTCGCTGCAGCCCTACGGCCTCACGACCTACAACGCGGGCACGACCAGCCTCAACAACCTGTTCCCCTTCACCACCGGCTACACGGTCTTCGCCGGGTCGTGCACGGACTCAAACCCCCTGGGCCTGAACACCGGCCGCCAGCCCTTCTACCCGGGCGCCACGGCCACGCCGACCGCGGTCACCCCGGGCACCACCACGGCAGGCGTCACCGCCCCGCTGTACGCCCTCGCCATCTCGGTGGTCAATCAGAGCGGCACGGCCCAGGCCAACGCCACCGCCTCGGCCCTGGCCTCTGCCCCGTCGAACGGCGGCACCTGCCCCGCAGGCACTCCGTCCTACACCCTCACCACCACCAGCAGCGCGGCCCCGATCGGGCAGAGCACGACCGGCGTCCCCCTGGGCCACTTCACGATCACCGCGTTCAGCTCCAACGGCAGCAAGACCGGCAACGTCAAGGTCTGGGTCAAGCCCGACGGCGTGTGGGCCGTCGACGCCTCCGGCAACGCCACCACCAAGTACACCGGCGCCGTGAGCATCACCGTCAAATGAGCCTCTTCAAGCACCTCCGCCGCAGCAGCCGCCGCGTCCGCCGCACCGAGGGCGGGACGAGCCTGGTCGAGCTGGTGATGGTCATCGCCATCCTCGGCGTCTTCCTGCCCACCGCCTTCACCGCGGTGAGCTCGATGCAGAAGGCCGAGTCGTCCACCACCGACCGCTTCGCCGCCCTGAGCGACGCCCAGATCCTCGCCAACCGCCTGACCAAGGACCTGCGGGCCGCCGTGGCCGCCAGCCCCACCGGCGCCGCCTTCGTGGCGGCCGACACCCAGGAGGTCACCTTCTACGCCAGCCTGGGCGACCCCAATGGGCCCGTGCGCCTGCGGGCCTACATCTCCACCATCCCGGGCACGTCGGTGGCCGCCTTCTACGAGGACCTCACCAAGGCCGACACCACCTCCACGCCGCCCAACTACACCTACAGCGGCACGGCCAGCACCCGCATCAACGGCCGCTACCTCGACACGTCGAAGCCCATCTTCTCCTACTTCACGGCCGACGCCCCCAACACGCCGCTGGCCACGCCGGTCACGGCCCTGTCGGACCTGCGCAGCATCGAGTCGGTGGGCGTCACCTTCACCACCCGGGTCACGCCGACCAGCCCGTCCACCACCCTCACCACCCGCGTCCACGTCCGCAGCGTGGACTACAACCCGGACTGATCAGTGAGATCAATGAACTGGATCATCGACCGCATCCGCCACCGCCTCGCCCAGCGCGACGACGCGGGCGTCGCCATGGTCATCACCGTCAGCGTGATGATGCTGATGACGCTCATCCCGCTCATCGTGTTCAACCAGTCGGTCCAGCAGCTCCCGCTGGCCCGCCACAACCAGGACCACGAGTCGGCCCTGCACGCGGCCGAGGCCGGGGTGGACGACTACCTCAACCACCTGAGCAACAACGGCAACTACTGGACCTACACGACCACGGCCGCTTCGCCCGACGCCAACGCCGCCTTCGGCGGATGGGTGCCGGTCCCCGGCGGCAACACCAACGAGAGCTTCCGCTACGCGGTCGACACCGCCACCACCGCGTCGACCGGCATCGTGTACCTCACGGCCAGCGGCAAGGCGGGCAACGTGGTGCGCACGGTCAAGGTCGGGATGCGCAAGCTCGGCTTCCTCGACTACCTCTACCTCACCGACTACGAGGTGGCCGACCCCGCCATCTCCGGCGACAGCACCTCGCAGTGCCTCTACCACGCCTGGGAGAAGAACACCTCGACCGGCGGCTGGGGCCCGAGCGCCGGTAGCTGCACCCTGATCTTCTGGACTACCCAGGCCGTGCTGAACGGGCCGACCCACAGCAACGACGGCCTCTACGTGTGCGGCAACCCGAACTTCAACGGCAACGTCGACACGTACTACAACTCCTCGACGAGCCTGAACACCTCGGCCACCCGCTTCGGCGGCTCGGGCACCTGGCTCAACCCCAACGGCTGCACCAACGTGCCGAACTTCAACCGCAGCGGCGACCCCGCCTCCGGCTCGCTGCTGGCCATGCCGCCCGCCAACACGGCCATCCAGAACCAGGCCGACCCGGTCAGCGGCCCCGGCTGCCTCTACACGGGCCCGACCACCATCGCCCTCAAGAACGTCAGCGGCGTGGGCAAGATGGACGTGACCAGCCCGGGCACCAAGAAGACCAAGACGGGCTGCGGCCCGGGCACCGACCTGGCCCTGCCGTCCAACGGCGTGGTCTACGTCCAGGGCGTGCCGTCGTCGTCCACCAACGTGAACTACTCGTCCTGCTCGGGCACCAACTGCCAGGGCGACGTGAAGGTCAGCAACGCGGCCACCAACGGCGGCCTGGCGGGCCAGCTCACCATCGCCGCGGCCAACGACGTCATCATCACCGGCAACATCACCTACCACCAGTACCCGACGGGCAACGATGTGCTCGGCCTCATCGCCAACAACGACGTGTCCATCTACCACCCGGTGAGCAACGGCAGCAACGCGTCGGGCAGCACCACCAACCTGCGCATCGACGCCGCCATCCTGTCGCTCAACCACTCCTTCTACGTGCAGAACTGGGACGTGGGCTCGCCCATGGGGAACCTGACCGTGAACGGCGTCATCGCCCAGAAGTACCGGGGCCCGGTGGGGACGTTCGGCGGCGGCGGCAACACGATCCAGTCCGGGTACAACAAGGACTACAACTACGACACCCGGCTGAAGTACCTGACCCCGCCGTACTTCATGAACCCGCTCCAGTCGGCGTGGGTGCGCAACAGCTTCGCCGAGCTGAAGCCCGCCTTCTAATCCCAGTCCGGCTGATCCCAGTCCGGGAAAGGCCCGTCAGTACGATGGGCGGGTGCTCCGGTACCTGACCGCCGGCGAATCGCATGGCAAGGCCCTCGTCGTCATCGTCGAGGGCCTGCCCGCGGGGCTGCCCCTGACGGCTGAAGAGGTCCAGGGCGAGCTGTCCCGACGCCGCCTGGGCTTCGGCCGGGGGCCGCGGATGCGCTTCGAGCAGGACGAGGTCACCTTGTTGGGCGGCGTCCGACACGGCCGCACGCTGGGCTCGCCCGTCGCCATCGAGGTGGGCAACAGCGAGTGGGTGAAGTCCGACAAGTGGCACGAGGAGATGTCGCCCGCGCCCGGCAGGACCAAGGCGCCGCTGACCCAGCCCCGCCCCGGCCACGCCGACCTGGCGGGCATGCAGAAGTACGGATTCACCGACGCGCGCGACGTGCTGGAGCGGGCCTCGGCCCGGGAGACGGCGGCGCGGGTGGCGGCGGGCACCGTGGCGAAGGCCCTGCTGGCCCGCATCGGCGTGCAGGTGCTGAGCCACGTGGTGCAGCTCGGCCCGGTGACGGCCAAGTCGACCGCCCGGCCCCGCCCTGAGGACCTGGCCGCGGTGGACGAGTCCGAGGTGCGCTGCTTCGACCCCGACGCCGAGCAGGCCATGATCGACGAGATCAAGGCCGCGGCCAAGGCGGGCGACTCCCTGGGCGGCGTGTGCGAGGTGCTGGGCTACGGCGTGCCCGTGGGGCTGGGCAGCCACGTGCACTGGGACCGCAAGCTCGACGCCCTGCTGGCCCAGGCGCTCATGTCCATCCAGGCCGTGAAGGCGGTCGAGCTGGGCGACGGCTGGGACGTGGCCGGCCGCCGGGGCTCGGACGCCCACGACCCCATCGGATGGGACACGGAGGCCGAGGGGTACCGGCGGGAGGGCACGCGGGCGGGCGGGGTGGAGGGCGGCATGTCCACCGGCGGGCTGCTGGTGGCTCGGGCGGCCATGAAGCCGCTGGCCACGTTGAACAAGCCCGTGCTCAAGACGGTCGACGTGGTCACCAAGGAGGAGACGGTCTCGTTCAAGGAGCGCACCGACGTGACCGCGGTGCCCGCCATGGGCGTGGTGGCCGAGACCATGGCCGCGCTGGTGCTGGCGGGCGAGGCCCTGCGCAAGTTCGGGGGCGACTCGGTCGACGAGTTCGCCCGCAACCACGCCGCCTTCGTGGAGGGGCTGCGGGGGTGACCCCGCGTCACGTGTTCCTCGTGGGGATGATGGGCGTGGGCAAGACCACCGTGGGCCGGCTCCTGGCCCGCAGGCTGGGCCGCCCCTACTTCGACAGCGACGAGCAGGTGCGGGCCCACACCGGCAAGACGGTGCCCGAGATCTTCGAGACCGAGGGCGAGGCCGCCTTCCGGGCCGAGGAGAAGCGGGCCCTCGCCGAGGCTGTGGCCTGCGCCGCGCCCGCGGTGGTGTCGGTGGCGGGCGGGGCCGTGCTCGACCCCGACAACCGCACGCTCTTGCAGGCGCGCGGCACCGTGGTGTGGCTGCGGGCCACAGTCGAGACCATGGCCCTTCGAGTGGGCCGGGGCGAGGACCGGCCGCTGTTGGAGGGCGACCCGGCCGAGGCGCTGGCCCGCCTGTACCCGCAGCGGGCCCCCGTCTACGAGGAGCTGGCCGACGTGGTGGTGGACGTGGACGACACCCTTCCCCCGCAGGTGGTCGACAAGATCGTGGCCGCGCTGTGAGGCCGTCGTGATCACCGTCCCGGTGGGGCTGGGCGAGCGCAGCTACGACGTGCTGGTCGGCCCCGGGGCCCGGCACCGGCTGCTGGAGGTGCTGCCCGTCGGCGCGCAGCGGGCCGCGGTGGTGACCCAGGAGGGGATCGGCGTGGCCGTCGACCCCGGTGTCGAGCACCAGGTCTTCCTCATGGACGAGGGCGAGGAGGCCAAGTGCATGGAGACGGTCGAGGACCTGTGCCGCCAGTTCGCCCGCTGGGGCCTGACCCGGGGCGACGTGGTGGTGGCGGTGGGCGGCGGCGTCGTCACCGACACGGCCGGGTTCGCGGCGGCCGTCTACCACCGGGGCGTGCCCGTCGTGCACGTGGCCACCACCCTCCTCGGCCAGGTCGACGCGGCCATCGGGGGCAAGACCGGCGTGAACCTGCCCGAGGGGAAGAACCTGGTGGGCGCCTTCTGGCAGCCCGCGGCCGTGTTGTGCGACACCGAGGTGCTCTCCACCCTGTCGCCGCGTGAGTACCTGAGCGGGTGCGGTGAGATGGCGAAGTACCACTTTCTCGGCGGCGAGGGGCTGGCGGACATGGCGCTCGACGAGCGGGTGGCGGCCTGCGTGCGCATCAAGGCCGCGGTGGTTGCGGAGGACGAGCGCGAGTCGGGGCGCCGGGCCCTGTTGAACTACGGGCACACGCTGGCCCACGCCCTGGAGACGGCGGGCCGCTACGACCTGCGCCACGGCGAGGCCGTGTCCGTGGGGCTGGTGTTCGCGGCCGCGCTGGCCCGGCGGCTGGAGCGCATCGGCGACGAGCGGGTGGGCGACCACCGGGCCGTCGTGCAGGGCTACGGGCTGCCGTCGGAGCTGCCCGCGGGTGTGGACCTCGACCAACTGGTGGACCTCATGCGACGGGACAAGAAAGCGGTGCACGGGCTCACCTTCGTGCTCGACGGGCCGGACGGCGTGGAGGTCGTGCACGGGGTCGCCGAGGCCGACGTGCGTCTGGCCTTGGAGGCCATGTGACCACCGTGCTGCTGTTGAGCGGGCCCAACCTGAACCTGCTGGGTCAGCGCGAGCCCGCGGTGTACGGCACCGAGACCCTCGACGACCACGTGGCCACGGCCCGGGCCGCAGGGGCCGAGCGGGGGTGGGAGGTCGAGCACCTCCAGTCCAACTCGGAGTCGGACCTGGTCGACGCCATCCAGGGCGCCCGGGGCCGGTGCGACGCCATCATCATCAACCCCGGCGCCTTCACCCACTACGCCTGGTCCATCCACGACGCGCTGGCCGCCTTCGACGGCGTGGTCGTCGAGTTGCACATCTCCAACCCCAACGCCCGAGAGCCGTGGCGGCACACGTCGGTGGTGGCGCCGGTGGCCAACGGGTCGATCATGGGCTTCGGGGGAGCGGGCTACCGGCTGGCCGTCGAGGCCGTGGCGGCCCTGCTGTGAACGGCCCGGCTGTGAACGGCCCGGCCGACCTGCGGGCCATGGACTTCGCCGGGCGGGTGGAGCGGCTGCGGGCGGCGATGACGGTCGAGGCCCTGCTTGTCACCAACCTCAAGAACGTCCGGTACCTGACCGGGTTCACCGGCTCGGCGGGGATGCTGCTGGTGCGGCCCGACCTGCTGCTGTTCACGTCGGACGGCCGGTACGCCACCCAGGCGGCCGAGCAGATCGGGGTGCGGGCCGACATCGCCATCGGCCTGCCCGGGGCGCAGCGCGACGCGGTGGTCGCGGGGGCGTCGGCCTGCGGGCGGGTGGGCCTGGAGGCGACCCACGTCACCTGGGCCCAGCAGCGGGCGATGGCGGGGGAGTGGTTCACGGGCGCCGAGCTGGTGCCCACCGAGGGCGTGGTCGAGCGCCTGCGGGAGGTGAAGGACGAGGGCGAGGTCGACCGCATCGAGGCGGCCGCCCACATCGCCGACGCCGCGCTGGCCGCCGTGCTGCCCCTGTTGCACGAGGGCCCGGCCGAGGCCGAGTTCGGGCTGGCCCTCGACACCGAGATGCGGCGCCTGGGCGCGTCGGGCACGTCGTTCGAGACCATCGTGGCGTCGGGGCCGAACGGGGCCAAGCCGCACCACCGGCCGAGCGGCCGGGTCGTCCAGCCGGGCGACCTCGTGGTGCTCGACTTCGGCGCCCTGGTCGACGGGTACTGCTCGGACATGACCCGCACGGTGTCGGTGGGCGAGCCCCGCTCGCCCGAGGCCCGCCGCATGTACGAGGTGGTGCGGGCGTCGCAGCAGGCCGGGGTGGACGCAGTGCGGGCCGGGCTGGCCGCGGTGGACGTGGACCGGGCCTGCCGGGACGTGATCGGCGCAGCCGGATGGGCCTCGGCCTTCGTCCACGGCACCGGCCACGGGGTCGGCCTCGACATCCACGAGGCCCCGGCGGTGGGGGTGACGTCGGCTGATACGCTCGCCGCCGGCAACGTGGTCACGGTCGAGCCCGGCGTGTACCTCCCCGAGCACGGCGGCGTGCGCATCGAGGACACCGTGGTGGTCACAGAAGACGGTTGCCGAGCCCTGACCACGTCGCCAAAGGAACTGGTTCTGCAATGAGCGTGTCGACCAACGACCTCAAGAACGGCATGACCCTCGACCTGCCCGAGGGGCTGTTCAGCGTGGTCGAGTTCCAGCACGTCAAGCCGGGCAAGGGCGGGGCCTTCGTGCGCACCAAGCTGAAGAACGTCCGCAGCGGGGCGGTGATCGAGCGCACGTACCGGGCCGACGAGAAGCTCGAGCAGGCCATCGTCGACAAGCGGGAGATGCAGTACCTCTACCGTGACGGCGAGCAGTACGTGTTCATGGACAACACGTCGTACGACCAGTTGCACGTCGACGACGACTCGCTGGGCGACGCGGCCAAGTTTCTCAAGGAGGGCGACTCGGCCGTGCTCCAGATGTACAAGGCCGAGATCGTGGGGGTGGACCTGCCTGCCTCGGTCGAGCTGACCGTCGCCGAGACCGAGCCCGGCGTGCAGGGCGACCGCGTCTCGGGCGCCCGCAAGCCCGCCACCCTGGAGACCGGGCACGTGGTGCAGGTCCCGCTGTTCGTGAACGAGGGCGACCGCATCAAGGTCGACACCCGCAGCGGCGAGTACATCACCCGCGCGGGCGGGTGAGCGGCCTCGGCGCCACTCGGCGAGAGGCCCGGGAGCGGGCCATGTCGCTGCTCTACGAGGCCGAGGTGAAAAGCGTGCCCCCTGCCTCGCTGCTGGACGAGCTGCCGGTGGCGCCCGACCCGTTCGTGGTCGACGTGGTGCGGGGCGTGACCCGGTCGGGCGAGCGCATCGACGGGCTCATCTCCCAGTTCGCCATCGACTGGACCCTCGAGCGCATGCCCGCGGTCGACCGCAACATCCTGCGGGTGGCGGTGTACGAGCTGTGCGAGCGGCCCGACGTGCCCACCGGCGCGGTCATCTCCGAGGCGGTCGAGCTGGCCAAGCAGTTCTCGACCGACGAGTCGGGCCGGTTCGTGAACGGCCTGCTCGCCTCCGTGGCCGGCGAGGTCCGCCCCGCCCCCACCCCCTGACCCCCGCGGCCCCTTCCGGTTCCTTTGGGCGCATCCCGCACCCTGGGACCGCGCCCGCGTGTCCACGAAATCGGCGTGCCGTTTGTCATCCACGTCACCGAGACGTAGCCCTGCCTCGGTGGGTCGACCCAAGACCGCTGCCACGGAGAACTAGTGGTCCTCGTCGCTGCTAGGGGTTTCGGAGAATCAGGCCGCGGCCCAGTCGGGTCGCCCGCAGGCGGTCCCAGAGGACGTCAGCATCAAATCCAAGGTCGCGAAGTCGTCCCTCGGCTGCCGCCGTGGCCTGCGCCGCTCGGGTACCTTCACCTCGCGTTTCCACAGGGACAGTGCCTGTGGAAAGGGGGCGGATGGCGGTAGCGGCGGTAGAGGGTCTGGAACGGCATCCCCGCGGCCTCAGCCATCGCCCGCCAGGTCGAGCCGTGGGTCAGCGTGCGGCCCGACCGGGCCGCCTTGTAGACCGCCTGGTGGACGGCGAGCTCGGCGTTGCGGCGCGCCGCGGCCAGCGCCTCGACCTCCTCCAGCGAGTCGTGGGTGCCCTGGACGGCTAGGCACCACCGCACCGTCGCCGCGAGCGCGTTGCCGCGCGCCTCGGCGGGGCGGCTGCTAACCTCGGGTTCTGACCGTGAAGCGGGTCCCGTGAGGCCCGCACGGCAGGAGGAGAGTTGGCCGAACGCGAGCGAGCTTTGACGCCCCCCGCTGGGGGCGTTTTCTCTGCCCGGGCCCAGGTCATGAGCGGCGACGACCTGCGCCGGGCCATCACCCGCATCGCCCACGAGATCGTCGAGCGCAACCACGGCCTCGACGACGTCACCCTCGTCGGGCTCCAGACGGGCGGCGTGCCCCTGGCCCACAAGCTGGCCCAGGAGCTGGAGCGCATCGAGGGGGCGAACCGGGCCATTCCCACCGGCACCCTCGACGCCACCTTCTACCGGGACGACATCGGCCTGCGCCCGCTGGTCCCCGAGGCGGTGACCGAGATCCCCGACGACCTCACCGGCCGGACCGTTGTGCTGGTCGACGACGTGCTCTTCACCGGCCGCACCGTGCGGGCCGCCCTCAACGCCCTGAACGACTACGGCCGGCCCCGGGCCGTGCAGTTGGCGGTCATGGTCGACCGAGGCCACCGGGAGCTGCCCATCCGCCCCGACTTCGTGGGCAAGAACCTGCCGACCCGCCGAGACGAGGTGGTGGACGTGAGCGACGACGGCGTCAACCTCGGGGAGGTCCGCCCGACATGAGCCCGAGCAAGAACCTGCTCTCCATCGCCGACCTCGGCGCCGAGGGCATCGACGAGGTGCTGCGCCTGACCGACAGCTTCGTGGAGGTCAGCAGCCGGGCCATCCCCAAGGTCCCCGCCCTCCGGGGCAAGACGGTGGTGTCGCTGTTCTACGAGGACTCCACCCGCACCCGCCTCAGCTTCGAGACGGCGGCCAAGCGCCTCAGTGCCGACACCATGAACTTCAGCGTCTCCACCAGCAGCGTGAAGAAGGGCGAGTCGCTCAAGGACACGGTCGAGACCATCGAGGCCATGGGCGTGGACGCCCTCGTCGTCCGCCACGGCGCGGCGGGCGTCCCCCACCAGATCGCCAAGTGGTCGAACGCCAGCGTGATCAACGCGGGCGACGGCTGGCACGAGCACCCCACCCAGGCCCTGCTCGACTGCTACACGATCCGCCAGCACAAGCACAGCCTCGACGGCCTGCGCATCGCTATCGTGGGCGACGTGAAGCACAGCCGGGTGGCCCGCTCCGACGTGCTCGCCTTCACTGCCCTGGGCGCCGACGTGACCCTGGTGGCCCCGCCCACGCTGTTGCCCCCCAGCCTCGAAGGCTGGCCCGTGGCCACCACGCCGGACCTGGACGAGGTGCTCCCCAAGGTCGACGTTGTCTACCTCCTGCGCATGCAGAAGGAGCGCCAGACCGAGGCGCTGCTGCCCAGCCTGCGCGAGTACACGGCCCGTTGGGGTCTCACCCGCGACCGGGCCCGCCTCCTGGCCGACAACGCCTTGGTCATGCACCCGGGCCCCATGAACCGGGGCGTGGAGATCGCGGCCGAGGTCGCCGACTCGCCCAACGCCGTCATCACCCAACAGGTCGCCAACGGGGTGGCCGTGCGCATGGCGGTCCTCTACCTCTTGCTTGGATCGGGAGCTGAACGTGCTGCTTAAGGGAGGAACCGTCGTCGACGCCACCGGCAGCCGGCAGGCGGACGTGCTCATCGAGGACGGCCGCATCGCCGCCGTCGGCCCCGGCCTCGACCATGCCCAGGTGCTCGACGCCGGGGGCTGCATCGTCGCCCCCGGCCTGGTCGATCTCCACACCCACCTGCGTGAGCCGGGGCGGGAGGAGGCCGAGACCGTCGAGTCGGGGTCGCGGGCCGCGGCCCTGGGCGGCTACACCGCGGTGGTGGCCATGCCCAACACCGAGCCCGCCATCGACAGCGCCGGCATCGTCCGACAGGTCCTCGGCCTGGGCGCCACCGCCCTCACCGACGTCCACGTGGCGGGTGCCATCACCGTGGGCCGCCAGGGCGGGCAACTGGCGCCGATGGGGGAGATGGCGGCCCTCGGCGTGCGCCTCTTCACCGACGACGGCAACGGCGTGCAGGACTCGCGCCTTATGCGCCGGGCCCTGGAGTACGCGGGCGCCCTCGGGGTGACCCTGGCCCAGCACTGCGAGGACGAGGCCCTGGCCGCGGGCGGGCACATGCACGAAGGGGCGTGGTCGAGCAGGCTCGGCATCCCCGGCATCCCGGCCGAGGCCGAGGAGCTGATGGTCGCCCGTGACATCGCGCTCGGTCGCCTCACCGGCGCGCCGGTCCACTTCCTGCACCTGTCGACGGCGGGTTCGGTCGA
>DASYMT010000452.1:0-3756 GCA_036008925.1 Acidimicrobiales bacterium
GCGAACTCGAAGGCCCGGGAAAGGGCCTCGCCAAAGCCATTGTTCAGCTCTCGCCGTTCCCGGAGGTCCACCGGAGCGGCAGGTTAGGCAACGACCCTTTAGTCATGCAAATTCATGTTTTTGCCCCCCGAAAACGCCCGCCACCCCCCTTCATCTCGCGTTTCCACAGGGACAGTGCCTGTGGAAACGCCGGTTAGGCGGGGTCGCGCTTGGCTTCGTCGGGGGGGGTGACGACTGGGCGTTGGCGCACGCCCGGGTGGAACAGCGTGTAGAGGGCAATGCCCATCCCGGCCACCAGCACCGGGATGATGGCGTTGCCCCGGTTGGTGAACGTCGGATACAGCACCAGCCCGCACAGCACGGCCGTCCACGCCCACAGGATCACCACCGACCGCCGCTGCCCGTGCCCCAGCCGCATCAGCCGGTGGTGCAGGTGCTCCTTGTCGGCCTCGGCCACCCCGGCCCGGCGCCCGGCCCGTCGGATGATGGCGAAGGCGGTGTCGAGGATGGGCACCCCGAGGATGAAGAACGGGATGAAGATCGGGGCGAAGAAGAAGAACGTCTTGCCGCTGAACTCGTTGTCGGTCTGCCCGACCACCACGAGGGTCGACGCGGCCATGAGCAGCCCCAGCAGCATGGCCCCGCAGTCCCCCATGAAGATGCGGGCCGGATGGAAGTTGTGGGGCAGGAACCCCACGCACATCCCGCACGCCACCAGGGCGATCAGCGGCCCCGCGCTCTCCGGCCCCAGGCTCCCGGCGTGCACCAGCTTGTCCCCGTAGACGAAGAACGAACCGGCAGCCAGGGCCACGATGCCTGCCGCCAGCCCGTCGAGCCCGTCGATCAGGTTCACCGCATTGGCCATGCCCACCACCCACAGCACGGTGGCCAACGGCTCGAGGTCGGGCGACAGCGAGATGAAGCCCGCGAACGGGATGCGGAAGAAGAACATGGTCACGCCCAAAAGGGCCAGGGCTGAGCCGGCCAGCACCTGCCCGGCCAGCTTGGCGGGCGCCGACATCTCCCGCAGGTCGTCCACCAGGAACACGCAGAACGTGATGGTGGCGGCCAGCACCACGCCGAGCGGGGCCGACGAGCTCTGGAACACCTCTTTGAACTGGCTCATCTGCGATGCCACCGCCATGGCCAGCAGGAAGGCCACGAACATGGCCGCGCCGCCGAGCGTGGGGGTGGGCGTGGCGTGGACCCGGCGCTCGTCGGGCATGACCACCGCCCCGATCCGCACTGCCACCCGGCGCACCACGAAGGTCAGGCCCCACGTCCCCACCGCCGCCACTGCGAACACCAGGGCGTACGAGGCCAGCACTACTGGAGCCCCCACCCCAGGTCCATCAGGCCGGCGATGAGCCCGTCGATCTCCATGGCCGTGCGCTCGTAGACCCGGCGGGACAGGCCGATGGGGTCGGGCACGTCGTCGTCGCTCGACGAGCCGATCAGGTCGCTGCGGGTCCGGCCCGCGTGGATCTTGGCCAGCCACTCGTCGAAGGGCTGCCCCGGCTCCCGAGGCCCGACCCATCCGCCCCGGCGCACCAGCTCCTTCAGCGTGAAGGTCTTGGGCCACACGGACGGGGCCAGGGTGATGGCCTCGTGCACGTGGCGACGGGCCATGCCGATCACCACGTCGGCCGCTTCGAGCATGGCCACGGTCATGCGCCGGCTGCGGTGGCCCGACGTGTCGAGGCCCATGTCGGCCAGCACGGCCAAGGCCTCGTACGGCGGCACCATGTCGTTGTCGAGCAGGCCCGCCGACGTCACGCGTGCGTCGACGCCGAGCTGGGCCAGGCGGTAGGCGAGCATGGCCTCGGCCATCGGCGAGCGGCAGATGTTGCCGGTGCAGAGGAACAGGACGTCGATGGCGGCGGAGTCTAGGGTCCGGCCATGAGCCTCGATCCCCGCCTTCCCGTGGTGGTCGGCGTCGGCCAACTCGTCCGCCACCCCGAGCCGGACGACGTGCCGGGCCTCGAGGAGCCGGTCGACATGATGGCCGAGGCGGCCCGCCGGGCGGGCCAGGACAGCGGCGTGGGCGACGGGCTGCTGCGCCGGGCCGACAGCATCCGCACGGTCGACATGCTCTCGTGGCGCTACGCCAATCCGGCCCTGCTGCTGGCCGAGCGCCTGGGCTGCTCGCCCCGCCAGACCCTCAAGAGCACGGTGGGCGGCAACTCCCCGCAGGCCCTGGTCAACGACACGGCCGACGCCATCGCCCGGGGCGAGCTGGACGTGGCCCTCATCGCCGGGGCCGAGGCCGTCTACACCCGCCTGCTGGCCCGCAAGACCAAGGACTGGCTCCAGTGGACGCAGCAGCCGGACGACACGCCGGAGCCCGACCTCTTCGGCGACGACCGGCCCGGCACCAACGACGTGGAGCAGGCCCGCTCGATCGTCATGCCCACCCAGGTCTATCCGGTCTTCGAGAACGCCCTGCGCTACAGAGCGGGCGAGTCGATCGACGAGCACCAGCGCAAGGTGAGCGCGCTGTGGTCGGGCTTCTCCGAGGTGGCGGCCCGCAACTCCTACGCATGGTCGCCCGAGCGCCTCTCGGCCGAGGACATCCGCACGGTCACGCCCGACAACCGCATGATCGGGTTCCCCTATCCCAAGCTCATGAACTCGAACATCCAGACCGACCAGGCCGCGGCCCTGATCGTCTGCTCGGTGCAGGCGGCCCGGGACGCGGGCGTGCCCGAGGACCGCTGGGTGTTCGTGCACAGCGGGGCCGACGCGGCCGATCACTGGTGGGTCTCGGAGCGCGACGACCTGACCTCCTCCCCCGCCATCCGGGCCTGCGGGCAGGCGCTGGGCGGCGTCGCCGAGGCCGAGCACGTCGACCTCTACTCCTGCTTCCCGGCCGCCGTGCAGATCGCGGCGGCCGAACTCGGCCTGTCCACCGACCGGCAGCTCACGGTCACCGGCGGACTGTGCTTCGCGGGCGGGCCGGGCAACAACTACGTGACCCACTCCATCGCGGCCATGGCCGACGTGCTGCGCCAGGACCCCGGCTCGCTCGGCCTCGTCACCGCCTTGGGCTGGTACGTCACCAAGCACTCGCTCGGGCTCTACTCCACCGCGCCGCCCGCCCAGGGGTTCCGCCGCTTCCACCCGCAGGACGAGGTCGACGCCGCGCCCCGCCGGGCCTACGCGTCCGAGCACGACGGGCCGGTCACCGTCGAGTCCTACACGGTCATGCACGAGCGCGACGGGATGCCGGTGCTCGGCATCGTCGCCTGCCTGCTGCCCGACGGGACGCGGGCGTGGGGCAACGTCTTCGAGACGGGCCTGCTCAAAGCCATGTGCGAAGAGGAGTTCTGCGGGCGCGCCGCCCGCCTGCGGGCCGACGGCGCGCTCGACGTCACCCCGTGAACGGGATGCTGAACCCTTCCGGCCCGGCCGGGAAGTCCATGTCCCCGCTCGACGTGCGCAGCACCACCACAGACGCCCCGTCGCTCTCGATGCTCAGGACGCCGTGCGAGCCGGGGGCGAAGCCCGCGGCGGCCACGTCGATCACCACCGTCGCCACGTTCTGAAGCTTGAGGTTGATGGCCGCGCCCGCGCCGGGCGCAGGGCCGAGGTCCCACGTCTGCTCGGCCACGACGGCCGGGCTCGGGTCGCCGGGCACGTCGGCCCCCGGCGCGAACACCGGGGTGTGCGGCGGCTGGGGGATGGCGGTCGACACCGCGTCCACCTGGGCCGTGCTGCCCGCCGTCGAGGTGCGGGCCGTGGGCTGGTGCACCCAGT
>DASYMT010000453.1:0-8746 GCA_036008925.1 Acidimicrobiales bacterium
CTCGGTGAGCAGCTCGGACTTGTCCCGCAGCGGGCCGATGCCTGCCCGGGCCAGGACCTGCGCGCTGGCCTCTACCGCCGCCACCTGCACGATGCTCGGGGTCCCCACCAGCACCTGGGCCAGGCCCGGCGCCGGGTCGTAACGGGGCCCCATGTCGAACTGCCGGCGCTGGCCGAACCAGCCCCAGATGGGCTGGCGCAGGCCGGGCTGAAGCTCCGAGCGCACATAGGAGAAGGCGGGCGAACCCGGCCCGCCGTTCAGGTACTTGTAGGTGCAGCCCACGGCCAGGTCGGCCCCCGAGCGGGCCAGGTCGATCGGCACCGAGCCCACCGAGTGGCTCACGTCCCACAGCACCAGCGCGCCCGCCTCGTGGGCCAGCCAGGTGAGCACGGCCATGTCGGCCAGGGCGCCCGACCGGTAGGCCACGTGGCTGAGGCAGACGAGGGCCACGTCGTCGGCCAGCGCCGCGCCCAGCGAGCCGCCGTCCGGCCCGTCCACCGGGTGGGACTCGAACAGGCGCAGCTCCAGGCCCCGGGCCTGGCACAGCCCTTCGAGCACGTAGCGGTCGGTGGGGAAGTTGGCGTCGTCGGTGAGAACCACCCGCCTGCCGGGACGGGCGTCGAGGCCGGCCGAGGCCAGCTTGTAGAGGTTCACGGTCGTGGAGTCGCCCACCGCCACCTCGCCCGGCTGGGCGCCCAGGAAGTGCTCGGCCAGCAGGTCGCCCACCTGGAAGGGCAGGTCGACCCAGTGCTCCCACGACCGCACCAGGCCCCGCCCCCACTCCTCGGCCACCACCTGCTCGATGCGGCCCAGGGCGGCGTAGGGCAGGCGGCCCAACGAGTTGCCGTCGAAGTAGACGAGGCCCTCGTCAGCGATGGCGAACTCGGCCCGGAAGCCCGCCAGCGGGTCGTCGGCGTCGAGGGCCTCGGCGTCGGCGCGGGTGGTCACAGCCGGGCCGCCACCTCGGCCCAGCACCGGGAGGCCGGGTCGATGGGCGCGAAGTGGCCCTCGCCCGGCACGACGACCAGCTCCACCTCGTCCCCGGCCTGTCGGGCCGCCGCCGCATACGCCTCGCTCATGGCCGCGGGCACCGTATCGTCCTCGGCCCCGTGCACCAGCAACTGGCGCACGCCGAGGGGCAGCCGCTCCCGGGGCGACGCCCGGGCGAAGCGGCTGCGGTCCCCTGCGACGAGCTCGGCCGCCGCGCCGCCGCTCAGGCCCAGGCGGTCGGCCTCGGCCAGGTCGACCACGCCGGCCAGCGCCACCGCCACCGCGGGCGGGCGGCCCAGCGGCCACACGCCCTGGGCGGCCAGCCACAGGGCCAGGTGCCCGCCCGCCGAATGGCCGATCACCGCGATGCGGTCGGCGCCCACGTCGTGGAGCTCGGCCACCGCGTCCCGCACGTCGTCGAACGTCCCCGGCCAGCCCCCCCCCGCCTCGCCCAGCCTGCGGTACGACAGGCACACCGGCTGCCAGCCCCGCGCTTTGAGGTCGTGGGCCAGCGGGGCCATCAGGTCGGGGCCGTAGGGCGTGCGCCAGAACCCGCCGTGGATGAGGACGGCGACGTTCACACTGAGACGGGCAGCGAGGCCAGGCCCCGCAAGGTGAACGTCTCCCGGTGCTCGGGCTCGGCCGCCAGCTTCATGGCCGGGAACCGCCGCAGCAGGGCGGGCAGGGCGATCTGGGCCTCGGCCCGGGCCAGCGGCGCGCCCAGACAGAAGTGGATGCCGTGGCCGAAACCGATGTGGCGGTTGGCGTTGGGCCGGCCCACGTCGAAGCGGGCCGGGTCCTCGAAAACCTGCGGGTCGCGCCCGGCCGCGCCCAGCACGAGGATGGCCGTGTGGCCCTTGGGGATGGGCGTGCCCGCCACCTCGGCGTGGTCGAGCAGGTGGCGGGCGGTGAGCTGCACCGGCCCGTCGAAGCGGAGCATCTCCTCCACCGCGTTCTTGGCCAGGCCGGGGTCGTCCTGGAGGCGCTGCATCTCGGCCGGGTTGCGCAACAGGGCCAGCATCCCGTTGCCGATCAGGTTCTGGGTTGTCTCGTGGCCCGCCACGAACAGCAGCATGCACATGATCAGCAGCTCGGAGTGCAGGAGCCGCTCGCCCTCCTCCTCCGCCGCGATGAGGGCGCTGAGCAGGTCGTCGCGGGGCTGGGCCCGGCGCTCCTCGATCAGCGCGTTGAGGTAGTTGACGAATTGCAGGGCGGACAGGCCCGCCTGGTTCGCCGTCTCCTCGCTGACCACCGGGTCGATGGTGCGGGCCAGGTCGCGCGACCAGGGCTTGAGCTGCTCCTGGTCCTCCAAGGGCACGCCCAACAGCTCGGCGATGACGATGACCGGGAGGGGGAAGGCCAGGTCGGCCACGATGTCGAGGTCGCCGCCCCGGGCCGCGGCGTGGTCGAGCAGGCGGTCCACGATCTCGGCGATGTGGGGGCGCATGGCCTCCACCGTCTTGGGGGTGAACGCCTTGCTGACCAGCCCCCGCAGGCGGGTGTGGTCGGGCGGGTCGGCGAAGAGCATGGGCTTGCCCGCCAGCTCGATCAGCGGGGCCTCGGCCGCCGCCGCCCGCCGGGCGCTGACCGTGGCGTTGTCCTCGTTGGTCGACGAGGCCGGGTGGCGCAGGACCTCCAGGCAGTCGTCGTAGCCGGTGACGAGGAAGGCCTCCTGCACCTCGCTCCACACCACCCGGCCCGTGGCCCGCACCTGCTCGTAGGCCGGGTAGGGGTCCTCGCGGTGCTCGGGGGCGAAGGGGTCGACGGCGGCGGCGACGGCGGCGGCGGCGGCCTCGGTCACGACGTGCGCTCCCGCACCCGCTTCACCACCGCCCAGGCCGCCACCGCGAAGGCCACGGACACGAGGGCCAGCACGGTGTGCACCAGCTTGAATCCGGTGGTCCTGGCGTCGTCGCGCCAGATGTTCCAGAGCCGGGTGACCCAGACGTACACGGTCCAGACGACGAAAGCCCGCAGCACCAGGGCCTCACGGCGAGTCATGGCGCCGACGCTACCCGGCGACCGGGCGCCCGTCCCCGTCGTCCCCGGCCTTCCGGGCGGGGGTCAGGCGGCGGCGACCTCATGCAGGGTGTCGTCCAGGCGGTCGAGGACCTCGTCCACCAGGTCGTCGCCGATGTTGAGGGCGGGCTCGATGCGCACGGCCCGGGCGTTGGCCGTGGTGCCTGCCACCAGCACGCCCCGTCGGAACAGGCCGGCCGACACCGCGTACCCCAGCTCGTTGCTGGCGAACTGCATGGCGAGGAGCAGGCCTCGCCCGCTCACCCCCTGGAGCACGCCGGGATAGCGGTCGGCCAGGGCGGCCACCTCGTCGGCGATGCGCTGGCCCGTCTTGGCCGCCCGCTCGGTCAGGCCGTCGCGCAGGGTGACGTGCAGGGCGGCGATGCCCGCGGCGCAGGCGAGGGGGTTGCCCCCGAAGGTGTTGGAGTGGATGAACGGGTCGGGCTCCCACACCCGCCACAGCTCCAGCGACGACACGATGGCGCCCACCGGGATCACGCCTCCGCCCAGCGACTTGCCCAGGGTCACGATGTCAGGCACCACGCCCCAGTGGTCGACGGCGAAGAGGGCGCCGGTACGGCCCAGGCACGTCTGCACCTCGTCGGCGATGAGCAGCACGCCGTGCTCGTCGCACATGGCCCGCACGGCCGGGAGGTAGTCGTCGGGCGGGACCACCGCGCCCGCCTCGCCCTGGATGGGCTCGAGCACCACCGCCGCGGGCTTGGGGTCCGCGGCGGCCAACACCTGGGCCAGCGCGGCGGCGTCGCCGAAGGGCACGCGGGTCACAGGGATCAGGGCGGGCTCGAACGGGGCCCGGAACCGCTCCTTGCCCATGAGCGAGAGGGCGCCCAGGGTCTTGCCGTGGAAGGCGTTCTCGGCGGCCACGAAGGTGTGCCTGCCGGTGACCCACATGGCCAGCTTCATGGCCGCCACCACCGCCTCGGTCCCGCTGTTGCAGAAGAAGGCGCGGGTGAGGCCCGCCGGCGCCACCGCGGCCAAGGACTGGGCGAACAGGGCCCGCAGCGGGTCCAGCAGCTCCTGGCTGTGCAGGGGCGAGCGGTGCAGTTGGGCCTCGACCGCGGCCACCACGTCGGGGTGGCGCATGCCCAGGTTGTAGATGCCGTAGCCGCCGAGCAGGTCGATGAACTCCCGGCCCGTCGTGTCCCGGAGGATGGAGCCCTCGCCCTCCCATTCGACGGCGGCCTCGTCGCCCGCCTCGGTCACGCTCTTGCGGGCTTCGAGGAAGCCGGGGTTCACGTGGTCGGCGAAGGCCCCGAGGATGCGCTCGGGCGCGGGCCGCTCGCCGTGCACCACCGCGATGGCCGCTTCGAGGACGTGGCGGGGATCGGGCCTCATGAGACCGAGGGTACGTCCCGGGTCAGTTCTCGGCCGCGTCCTGCGGGAAATTGGCGAAGAGGGCGAGCCTGTCCGTTTGGCGGCGAAGGACCGACCGCCACAGGCGGGCCGGGTCGCTGCACAGCGCGTCCTCCTGGTCGGCCTCGACCACCCACCAGGCGCCCTCGCCGATCTCGGCCTCGAGCTGGCCCTCGCCCCACCCCGCGTACCCGGTGAAGACCCGCACCTCCTCCACGCCCAGCCCCACGTCCTCGGGGTCGAGGGTGAGGTCGACGGTGCCGATGCCCGCCACCACGGGGGTGAACGAGGGGGTGGTCTGCGGGGTGCGGACCCGGGCCAGCCCGATGGCCGATCCCTGGCTGACCGGGCCGCCCACGAAGACGACGGGCGGGTAGGCGGCGAAGCCGTACCAGTCGGGCAGGGGGTCGATGAAGTCGGCCCCGCTGGGACGGTTGAGGACGACGCCGACCGCGCCCTCCTCGGTGTGCTCCAAGAGCAGGATCACCGCCCGCTCGAAGTTGGGGTCGCCGAGCAGCGGGGTGGCGACGAGAAGCCGCCCCTTGAGCGAGGCGCCCGTCGCGTCGTGCTTTCGTTCCACCGTGATCTCCCTTGGGTCGCGTGGCCTTCGACCCTTGACCGGGCGGTCAAGTTGCGGTGTAGGTTGCTTCTGTGCCCGACATGATCTCAGAGGACGAGTTCCGTGCGGAGGCGCTGGCCTTTTTGGAGGCCCATGCCAAGCCCCGCGGCGACGACCGGATGGTGTGGGGGCAGGGGTCCGACAGCGTCGGCCTGTTCGCCGAGAAGACGCCCGAGCAGGAGCAGGCCGAGGTGGCCGAGGCCAAGGCGTGGAAGCAGCAGGTGTTCGACGCCGGGTTCGGCTGGATCACCGGGCCGGTGGAGTACGGCGGTCGGGGGCTGCCGGGGTCGTACGAGCGGCTGTGGCAGTCGCTGGAGGCCCGGTTCGACACGCCGTCGATGGCGCCGTTCGGGATCGGGCTCGGCATGATCGCCCCCACGATCCTGGCCCACGGCACCGATGTGGCGCGTTCGGCCTATCTGCGGCCGCTGTACCGGGGCGACATCATCGCCTGCCAGCTCTTCAGCGAGCCGGGGGCCGGGTCCGACCTGGCGGGCTTGCAGAGCCGGGCCGTGCGCGACGGCGAGGAGTGGGTGGTCACCGGGCAGAAGGTCTGGACGTCGGGCGCGCAGTTCTCCGACATCGGCGAGATCATCTGCCGCACCGACCCGGACGTGCCCAAGCACAAGGGCCTCACCGGCTTCGTGGTCGACATGCACGCGCCCGGCGTGGAGGTGCGGCCGCTGCGCCAGATGACGGGCGGGGCGTCGTTCAACGAGGTCTTCTTCAACGAGGTCCGGGTGCCCGACTCGCACCGGCTGGGCGACGTGAACCAGGGCTGGACGGTGGCGCTGACCACGCTGATGAACGAGCGGGCCGCCATCGGCGGCGGGGGCGCCGCATCCGGCGCGTCGATCATGGGGACGACCCGGCTGATGGAGCTGATCCGCTCGGCCGGGTTGGCCGACGACGCCATCGTGCGCCAGAAGCTGGCCGACGTGTACATCAACGGGGCGGTGGCCCGGTATACGAGCCAGCGGGCGATGGCCCGCATTCGGGCGGGCCAGTTGCCGGGGCCGGAGATGTCGATCGCCAAGCTGGCCCTGACCCGGAACATGCAGCGGGTCTGCGACCTGGTGGCGTCGGTGCTGGGACCCCGGCTGGTGGCCGACACGGGCGAGTGGGGGACGTACGCGTGGGCCGAGTTCGTCCTCGGCGTGCCCGGCATGCGGGTGGCGGGCGGCACCGACGAGGTGATGAAGAACATCATCGGCGAGCGCGTGCTCGGCCTCCCCAAAGAGCCCGCCCACAACTAGGCCCGCCCCGCCGTCCCGCGCTGTCCTCCAGTCCTCGAGTCAGAGGACCTTGGAGAGGAAGGAGCGGGTGCGCTCCTCCCGGGGCGAGCCGAACAGCTCGGCGGGCGGCCCTTGCTCGACCACCACCCCGGCGTCCATGAACACCACCCGGTCGCACACCTCGCGGGCGAAGCCCATCTCGTGCGTCACCACCAGCATGGTCATCCCGCCCACGGCCAGGTCTCGCATGACCGCCAGCACCTCGCCCACCAGTTCCGGGTCCAAGGCCGACGTGGCCTCGTCGAACAGCATCACCTTGGGCTCCATGGCCAGGGCCCGGGCGATGGCCACCCGCTGCTGCTGCCCACCCGAGAGCTGGGCCGGATAGGCCGCCTCCCGCCCGGCCAGGCCCACCCGGTCGAGCATGCGCCGGGCCCGGTCGTCGGCCGCGTCGCCCGAGAGCCGCAGCACCCGCCGCAGCGCCAGGGCCACGTTCCCGAGCGCCGTCTTGTGCGGAAAGAGGTTGAACGACTGGAACACCATGCCCATCGACGTGCGCACCTTGTCGACGTCGGCCCCCGCGGCCGTCACCTCCACCCCGTCGACCACCACCCGCCCCTCGCTCGGCTCCTCCAGCCGGTTGATGCAGCGCAGCAGGGTCGACTTGCCGGAGCCCGACGGGCCGATGACGCCCACCGTCTCGCTCCGGCCCACGGCCAGGTCGATCCCCCGCAGCACCTCCACCTTGCCGAAGGACTTGCGCAGCCCGCTGACCTCGATCACCGGGACCCGGCCTTGGAGCGCCGGTCCAGCCAGGCCACCAGCCGCAACATGGGCAGGGTGATGACCAGATAGGCGATGCCCGCGGCCACCAGGGGCGACGAGTTGCCCGAGTGGTTGACGAAGTCGCGGGCGTACTTGGTGATCTCCTTGCCGCCCACCCGGGTCCCGAGCACCGCCACCAGCGACGTGTCCTTGAACAGGGCCAGCAGCTCGTTCGTCAACGGCGGGATCACGATGCGGAAGGCCTGGGGCACGACCACGCGCCGCATGGCCATCCGGTACGGCATCCCCAGCGACCGGGCCGCCTCCATCTGCCCCTTGGGCACCGCTTCGATGCCCGCCCTGATCGACTCGGCGATGTACGCGGCGTACACCATGGCCAGGGCGACGACGCCGGGCGTGAGCGGCTCGTACGGGAACTGGGTCCCGAGCCCGATGGGGATGCCGAACCCCACGAACACGATGACGAGCAACAGCGGCAGGCCCCGGAACAGGTCGATGTAGACGGCAACCGGCCAGCGCAGCCACCGGTGCCGGGAGATGCGGGCCAGGGCCAGCAGCAGCCCCAGCACGATGCCGCCCGCGAAGCTGAACACGGTCAGGACCACCGTGTTCTTCACCGCCTCGGTGAGCAGGCCGGGGAACATCTCCCGAATCACGGTCCAGTTGAAGAACTCCTTGCCCAGCTCGCCCATGGCCCGCCCCCGCCCCCCCGGCCCGGCCTAGCTCTGGCCCGCCGTGCTCCCCAGGTAGTTGTTCAGGATGGTCCGGTAGCTGTCGTCGCTGCGGACCTCCTTGAGCGCCTTGTTCACCGCGGCCAGCAGGTCGGCCTTGTCCTTGGGGATCACGAACCCGTACTGCTCGGCCTTCTCCTCGGTGAACACCTTCACGATCACCGACTGGCCGGTGGTCTTGGCGTTGTAGGCGTTGACCGGCTGATCCTGCACCACGCCGTCGACCTGCCCGGCCTTCAGCGCGGTGAGCAGCTCGTCCGCCCCGGTGAACTCCTTGATGGACGCGCCCGACGCGTGGGCCTTGGCGAAGTCGGCCCCGGTGGTCCCCGACTGCACGCCGACCGTCTTGCCCTTCAGGTCGGGCAGGTCCTTGTACCTGGCCTCGTCGGCCTTGCGCACCAGCAGGGACTGGTGGATCTCGAAGTAGCCGTCCGAGAAGTTGTTCTGCTGCTTGCGCTCGTCGGTGATCGACACGGACGAGGCGATCATGTCGCACTGCCCCGACTTCAGGGCCGCGAAGATGCCGTCGAAGTCGGTGTCGCGGAAGTCGGCGGCGATGCCCAGGCGGCCGGTGACGGCCCGCACCAGGTCGATGTCGATGCCCTTCAGCGTCCCCCCCTCCTCGTACTCGAAGGGCGCGTAGGGGATGTCGGAGCAGACCGTGAGCTTCCCGGAGTCGACGGTCTTGAGCGACCGGCCCTGGTCGACCGTGCTGGACCCGTCGCCCCCGCCCGCGCTGCCGGTCGAGTTGTTCTTCGGCGTGTCCTTGCCGCAGGCGCCCGCCAGGAGCACGAGCAGCAGGGCGACGGCGGGCAACCGCATGGAGCGGACTGACATCAAGACTCTCCTTCGAACAGGGGCAACTGCGGATCGGCGGGGCGGGCGCCCCAGGGCAGGTGGTCCATAAAGACCCACGTACGACGGTGGATCGACGTGGGCCCCCACGCCCGCAGCGCCATCTTGTGGCGGGGGCACGGGTAGCCCTTGTTGAG
>DASYMT010000454.1:0-3333 GCA_036008925.1 Acidimicrobiales bacterium
GTCGTCGAGGGACGGGGCCGGGGCGTAGCCGGGCGCCTCCTCGGCCACGCCGACGTCGGCTTGCAGCGAGGTGTAGCGGAGCTTGAGGACGTGGCCCCGCCTCGGCCCGTCGAACGCATTCCGGGCCAGGTTCCAGTGCACGACGTGCCACCCGCCGGTGCCGAGGCCCAGTTCGACCGCGGTGGTGTTGACCACCACCCGGTCCCCCAGGGCGACAGGGCCGATGAGCTCAGTGAGGACGTAGGCCCGCTCGCCGTCCACGGTGACCCGTTGGAGGCCGGGCCGTTCAGAGAGCACCGAGTCGACGGCGCCGGTGCGGAACGACGGCACCGCTAGAGGCTGGCGATCAGCTTCTCGACCCGCTCGTCGCGCGCTTTGAACGGGTCCTTGCACAGGACCGTGCGCTGGGCCTGGTCGTTGAGCTTGAGGTGGACCCAGTCGACGGTGAAGTCCCGCCGCCGCTCCTTGGCCTTCTTGATGAACTCGCCCCGGAGCCGGGCCCGCGTGGTCTGGGGCGGCTCCTCGACGGCGGTGTCGATGGCCTCGTCGGTGCAGACCCGGTCGACCAGGCCCTTCTCCTGCATGCGGTAGAACAGCCCGCGGTCGCGCGACACGTCGTGGTACTGGAGGTCCATCAGCGCCACCTTGGGGTGGGTGAGCGGCACCTGGTGGCGCTCGCGGTAGGCCTCGATGAGCCGGTGCTTGATGACCCAGTCGCACTCGCGGTCGAGGGTCAGCGGGTCCTTCTCGATGGCGGTGAGGCAGTGCTCCCACATCTGGAGGGCCTGCTCCTCCAAGGGGCTGAACCCCTTCAACTCGTGGTAGCGCAGGGCCCTCTGGAGGTACTCGCTCTGGATGTCGAGGGCGCTGGCCTCGCGCCCGTTGGCCAGCCGGACCCGGCGCTTGCAGGTGGTGTCGTGGCTGATCTCGCGGATGGCCCGGATGGGGTTCTCGAGGGTCATGTCCCGCAGCACGACCGACGGGTCTTCGAGCATGCGCAGGAGCATGGACGTGGTGCCCACCTTGAGAAAGGTGGCGTACTCGCTCATGTTGGAGTCGCCCACGATGACGTGCAGGCGGCGGAAGCGCTCGGCGTCGGCGTGGGGCTCGTCGCGCGTGTTGATGATCGGGCGGCTGCGGGTGGTGGCGCTGCTGACGCCCTCCCAGATGTGCTCGGCCCGCTGCGAGATGCAATAGGTCGCGCCCCGCGCCGTCTGGAGGACCTTGCCTGCGCCCGCGTAGATCTGGCGGGAGACGAAGAACGGGATGAGCACCTCGGCGTAGTGGCCGAAGTCGTCGCGCCTGCTGGTGAGGTAGTTCTCGTGGCAGCCGTAGGAGTTGCCCGCCGAGTCGGTGTTGTTCTTGAACAGGTAGATGACGCCCCGGATGCCCTCCTCCCGCAGACGCTGCTCGGCGCTGAGCAGGAGGTGTTCGAGGATGCGCTCCCCCGCCTTGTCGTGCACGACGAGGTCGTAGATGGAGTCGCACTCCGGCGTGGCGTACTCGGGGTGGCTGCCCACGTCGAGGTAGAGGCGGGCCCCGTTCTCCAGGAACACGTTGCTGCTGCGGCCCCACGAGACGACTCTGCGGAAGAGGTACCTGGCCACCTCGTCGGGGCTGAGCCGGCGCTGGCCGCGCAGGGTGCAGGTCACCCCGTACTCGTTCTCCAGGCCGAAGATGCGCCGCTCCATGCGGCCCACGGTACCGTTCACCGGGTGGAAGGACGCCGCATGGTCCATTTGACCACTGCCAGCGGGTCCTTCCACGCCCGGGTCCTGGCCGCCCGGCTGGGGGCCGACGGCATCCTCACCGAGTTGCGGGGCGACGCGGCCGGGCCGTACCCGCTGCACCACGAGGTGGAGGTGCTGGTGCCCGTGGACGACCTGGACGTGGCCCGCGAGCTCCTGCTGGTCGACGACATCGAGGCGCCCACCGACCGTCTGGCGCGCCCCTCGGCCCGGCGGGCGTGGGTGCTGGTCGCCGTGCTCGTGCTGCTCAGCTTCGCCGCCCTGTTGTCCCACGCCGGCGGCTTCTTGTCGCGCTGACGTCGGTATGCCGACGTGAGCGCGACCAGAGCGGTTGGTTCGCGACTCCCGCGGGTCGAGTCCCGAGCGGCTCAGCGGGGGGTAGACGCCGGCTTGCGGCGGGCGCTGCCGTTCCCGTTGGCACTGCCGTTGGGGGCCGATACGGCGGGCGGGAGCAGGGCGGCCAACTCGGCCCCCTCCAGGCTCTCGTGCTCGGCCAACGCCTCGGCCAACGCCTCCACCGCCCGCCGGTGGCCCGCCACCAGTCGCAGGGCCTCCTCCTCGGCGTCCTCCAGCAGCCGGTCGACCTCGGCGTCGAGCCGCTTGCGGGTGGCCTCCGACGTGTCGAGGGCGGAGGCCGACCCCAGGTGCAGGTCGGCGTCGCGGGCCAGCAGCCGACGCGGCCCCAGCCTGCTCATGCCGTAGCGGGCGGCCAGGTCGACACCCAGCTCGGTGGCCGCAGCCAGGTCGTCCTCGGCGCCGGTCGACGGCGAGCCGCACACCACGATCTCGGCCGAGCGCCCGGCCAGCAGGGCGGCCAGCCGGCGGCGGGCCTGGTCCTCGGTGAGCAGCACGGCGTCGCCCTCGGCGTGCTCCACCGCGGCCAGCACCCGGCCCCGGGCCAGCACCGACACCCGCTCGATGGACGGGCCGAAGCCGAGCAGGGCGGCCACCACCGCGTGACCGGCCTCGTGCACGGCAATGCGCCTGCGCTCGGAGGGGTCGAGCAGCGCGCCCCGGCGCTGCGAGCCGTGGGCCACCCGGTCGATGCCCTGGCTGAAGTCGGGGGCCCGCACCTGCTCCACCCCGGCCCGCAGGGCGAGCAGCGCAGCCTCGTTCACCACGCTGGCCAGCTCGGCCCCGCAGAACCCGGCGGTGCGGGCCGCCACCCTGGCGAAGTCCACATCAGGCCCGGGCCGGACCTTCCCCGCGTGCAGTTCGAGGATGGCCTGGCGGCGCTCGGCATCCGGGCGCTCGATGACGATGTGCCGGTCGAAGCGGCCGGGCCGCAGCAGGGCGGGGTCGAGGATGTCCGACCGGTTGGTGGCGCCGATCACCACGATGCCGGTGCTGGCCTCGAAGCCGTCCATCTCGACCAGGAGCTGGTTCAGCGTCTGGTCCCGCTCGTCGCTCCCGCCCCCCGAGCCGCTCCCCCGCCGCCTGCCCGCGGCGTCGAGCTCGTCGATGAAGACGATGGCCGGGGCCGAGGCCCGCACCTTGGCGAACAGGTCGCGCACGCGCGCCGCCCCCACGCCGACCAGCGACTCCACGAACTCGGCCCCCGCCACCGAGAAGAACGGGACGCCCG
>DASYMT010000455.1:0-3965 GCA_036008925.1 Acidimicrobiales bacterium
CAAACCTCAGATCGGAATCCGACCAGAAATGGTCGGATTCCGATCTCACGTTTCTGGCGGGGCGGGGTGGTTGTGAGCAGGGCGGGCGCGCTCAGCGTGGCAATGACCATCCCCCTGGGGTTCACAGCGGGCCAGGCCACGCCTCCATCAGGGGTAAAGGCGGGCTAGTCCGGGGCCGATACAACACTCGGAAGAAATACGCAGCACCCACGAAAAAGGCAACCCTCGGGAAATCGGGGAGACGCAAAGCCACGGGCCTAACGGGACACAGTCCCCAAGGTCGCCGGGCTGCCGAATGGGGCCATCGCGCCTCCGTGGGATCAAACCTTTGGAGGGGTTTCGATGGCAAAGCGGTTCACCCGGATCGCAGTAGGGATCGCAGTCCTGCTGACGACGTGCCTGGTCATGGCACCGTCCGCCCACGCCGACACGGCGTCGGCCGAGACGCAGTTCGTCAACCTCATCAACCAGCTCAGGCAGTCGAAGGGCCTGGCCCCGCTGGCCGTGGACCCCCGCCTCACGGCCGTGGCCCGCAACTGGTCGAGCCACATGTCGGCGACCAACACCCTCCAGCACAACCCGAACTACTCGAGCCAGGCCCCGTCCGACTGGACCTACCTGGGCGAGAACGTGGGCTACGGCCCCGACGTGGCCACCATCCACAACGCCTTCGTCAACAGCCCCGGCCACTACGCCAACCTGGTCAAGGCCGAGTACAACGCGGTGGGCCTCGGCGTGGTCGTGAACGGCAGCCGGATGTGGGTGACCGAGAACTTCGAGAAGTCGGCGTCAGCCCCGTCCTACAGCGCCCCCGCCCCCACCATCCCGGCCCAGTCGATCCCGGCCAACCCCAAGCAGGGCTACTGGCTGGTGGCCCGCGACGGCGGCATCTTCTCCTTCGGCCTGGCCGGCTTCAAGGGCTCGACCGGCGGCCTGCGCCTCAACCAGCCCATCGTGGGCATGGCCAAGAACCCTGCCAACGGCGGCTACTGGTTCGTTGCGTCCGACGGCGGCATCTTCTCCTATGGCACCCCCTTCAAGGGATCGACCGGCAGCATCCGCCTGAACCAGCCCATCGTGGGCATGGCCTCCACGCCCAGCGGCAACGGGTACTGGCTGGTGGCCCGGGACGGCGGCATCTTCTCCTTCGGCGACGCGGGCTTCTACGGCTCGACGGGCGCCATCCGCCTGAACCAGCCCATCGTGGGCATGGCCTCCACCAAGTCGGGCAAGGGCTACTGGCTGGTGGCCCGCGACGGCGGCATCTTCTCCTTCGGCGACGCCCGCTTCTACGGCTCGGCCGGCAGCCTCAGGCTCAACCAGCCCATCGTCTCCATGGCCTCCACCCCCAGCGGCAAGGGCTACTGGTTCGTGGCCGCCGACGGCGGGGTCTTCAACTACGGCGACGCGGGCTTCCACGGCTCGGCCGGGAACCTGTACCTCGGCTCGCCGGTGGTGAGCATCGCCGCCGCCCCCAACGGGGCCGGCTACCGACTGGCCACGGCGGCAGGCCAGGTCGTGGCCTACGGCGCGGCCGAGTTCAACGGCATGGTCACCGGGGTCGCCCTCAACCAGCCCGTGGTGGGCATGGCCGCCTCCTAGCACTCCCCTCCCCCTGAGCAGCACCGTGAGAGCGCAGGCCAACCGGAGACGGGGGGCTTGCGCTCTCACCTTTTGCAGAGGCGCTCAGAGGCAGGGCGGCTGGAAGAACGGGGGGTCGCCGACGGGCCAGTGCCCGAGGCCGAACCGCACGCCCCGGTCGACGTAGCAGACCGCGCCGGTCGAGTCGGGCTGCACGGTCGAGCGCCGGTTCGGGTCGACCCAGAACATGGCGGCGTCGTCGATGAACGTGCGCCGTCCCCCCTCGAAGCCCGCCCGGGCCTGGAAGTAGGGCGCCGCCCCCGCCCCCGGGTTGGCCCACTGGGAGCGCAGCAGCCCCGCCGCGAAGGTCTGGGGCGTGAGGTACGGCCCGGCCAACTGGATGCCCGACGCCAGCACCAGCAGCGACGAGTACCGGGCCTGCACCGCGTAGTACGCCCCGCCCTGCGGGTCGGCCGCGGCCGACTGCTCCTTCAGCGCCCAGTAGAACGGCATGTCCTGCTTGGGCAGGAGCTTGTTGCGGAACAGCAGGCCGAGCACATGGCCGACCTGGTCGGGCGGGGCGCCGCTCATCGAGTTGTCGAGGTCGTTGTCGAGATAGCTGCCCAGCAGCCACTCAGGCTGGTACACCTGGGCCGAGGCGGCGGGCATCAGGGTCTGGCGCGTCTCCAGCGCGTCGCACAGGCAGATCACCGACGTGACCCCCTTGTCGGTCATGGCCACGATCTGGCTCTGCCCGGTGCGCCCCGCCCCCGACGTGGCCTTGTTGTACGCCACCGCGGCCACGTCCGCGTTGCACGTGCGCAGCTCGGTGCGCAGGGGCGCGGGGTCGGGCGCGGTCCCGTCGGCCGCCTGCTGCACGATCAGCCCGAACACCCGCACCGGCCGCCCGGCCACCGTCCCGCCCGCGTACCGGGGCGCCTTGCCCGCCAGCGACGAGCACACGAACTGCCCGTAGTTGCGCAGCATCGAGTCGACGGTGGGCACCGAGCTCCACTGGTACGGCGACCGCTGCCGGAAGTGGGCGTCGGTGGCCTGGGCCTGCACCCGGTGGGCCACGCTCACCACCCCCCGGTCGGCCAAGGCGTCGTAGAACGAGAACTCGGCCCCGCTGCGGCTGACGTAGTTGAGCGAGGCGAAGTTGCCGTTCTCGTAGGCCCGCTCGGCGTCGGCCTGCATGAGCTTGGGGTCGGCGTCGGTGGCGCCCTGCACGCCGTAGCGGTTGAGCACGATCTCGCGCCCGTACGTCTCGAACCTCGTGTTGAAGAAGTCCTTGAGCGTCCTGACGTCGGTCTCGTCCTCGAGATAGTCGGGCGTGTAGAAGACGTTGACCTTGTCCGCCTCCACCCCCCGATAGGTGGCCCCGCCGTTGCCCTGCCTCAGGTCGAAGTAGGGCACGCACGGGGGCGACTGGGGGTCCTCGATCTGGCGGGGCGGGTTCCCCCCGCACCGGCGCACGCGGGGCTGGTCGATGACGGGCCTGCTCGTGGTCGTGGTCCCGCCCGGACCGTTCGGCCCGGTGCCGCCCGGCCCGCCCGCCGTGGTCGTCGTCGCCCCCCCGCCGACGCCCCGGCCCGGGTCGTTGGCCTGCTCGGGCGGGGCCTGCTGGATCTGGGCCACGGCCTGGGGCGCGTACTCGGCCACGGTCGGAGGCGGGGGCTGGCGGGCGGTGAGCGACACCGCGGCCACCACGGCCAGCACCGCGGCCACGGCCGCGGCCTGGGCCAGGGCGGGCACGCGGGACGGACGGGTGGGACGGTCGGCGGTCATCGCACAAAAGCCTTGACGGTGGCGTGCTCAGCTTCTTGCCCACCCGTCGGCACGGGAGCCACGTCGAACGGCCCGGCGGCCGCGGGCACGATGAACGTCTCGGCGTAGTGGACCTCGAAGGGGTCGAAGGCCCGGTCGGGCGACGTCACCACCGCGGCGGCCCCCTCCACCAGGTTCAGCACGCATACGCGCTCGGCCGCCTCGTGGTGCACCACGACACCATCGAACCAGTGACGGCGGGTCTCGATGAACTCGGCCTCGTGCAGCCCCGTGCGCTCCTCCCGCCACCCCGGCCCGTCGGCCAGCGGCTCGATGCGGTTGACCAGGTTCTCGGCCACCCACGCCGTGTCCCGCTCCCACTGGATGTTGCGGACCCCGTGCTCCACCGAGACCGGGCGGGGCCGGCCGTCCAGCCCCAGCCGGTCCCAGTCCCACAGCTTGAAGGTGAAGATGTACGGCGTGGCGCTGATTTCCAGCACCATGGCCCCCGCCCCCGAGCAGTGCACGGTCCCGGCCGGGATGAGGAAGTGGTCGTGCCTGCGGGCCGGGAACCGGTTGACGTAGCGCTCGTCGGGGAACCGAAAGCCGCGCTGGTC
>DASYMT010000456.1:0-3393 GCA_036008925.1 Acidimicrobiales bacterium
GGCATCCGTCGCTACGGCCCCCGACACGCGCCCGAGGACGGCGCCGAACGAGCCTGGTCGCAGATCGACCACGAGCTCGAGGTCATCGAAGGCCTGGGCTTCCCCGGCTACTTCCTCATCGTGTGGGACATCGTCGAGTTCTGCCGGCGGTCGAACATCTACTGCCAGGGCCGGGGCTCGGCCGCCAACAGCGCGGTCTGTTACGCCATCGGCATCACCAGCGCCGACGCGGTGGCGCTGGGCCTGCTCTTCGAGCGGTTCATGTCGCCCGAGCGGGACGGGCCGCCCGACATCGACGTCGACATCGAGTCAGACCGCCGGGAGGAGGCCATCCAGTACGTCTACGAGCGGTACGGGCGGGAGCACGCGGCCCAGGTCGCCAACGTCATCACCTACCGGGCCCGCTCCGCCATCCGCGACATGGCCAAGGCCATGGGCCACGCCACCGGCCAGCAGGACGCGTGGTCGAAGCAGGTCGACGCGTGGGGGCCGCTGTCGGAGACGGCCGCCCAGCCCGACCACGACATCCCCGAGCCCGTCCTCCGGCTGGCGGCCGAGATTCAGGACTTCCCCCGCCACCTGGGCATTCACTCGGGGGGCATGGTCATCTGCGACCGGCCCGTGGTCGAGGTGTGCCCGGTGGAGTGGGGGCGCATGGAGGGTCGCACCGTGCTCCAGTGGGACAAGGACGACTGCGCCGCCTCCGGCCTGGTCAAGTTCGACCTGCTCGGCCTGGGGATGCTGTCGATGCTGCACTACGCGCTCGACCTGGTGGCCGAGGCCGACGGCGTGGTGGTCGACATCGCCGCGCTGCCCCAGGAGGACTGCGTCTACGACATGCTCTGCGAGGCCGACTCGATCGGCGTCTTCCAAGTGGAGTCCCGGGCCCAGATGGCCACGCTGCCCCGGCTGCGGCCCCGGCGGTTCTACGACCTGGTGGTGGAGGTGGCGCTCATCCGGCCCGGGCCCATCCAGGGCGGGTCCGTGCACCCGTACATCAGGCGGCGCAACGGGCAGGAGCCGGTGACGTACCTGCACCCGCTGCTGGAGAAGTCGTTGGCCAAGACGCTCGGCGTGCCGCTGTTCCAGGAGCAGCTCATGCAGATGGCCATCGACGTGGCCGGCTTCACCCCGGCCGAGGCCGACATGCTGCGCCAGGCCATGGGGTCGAAGCGCTCGGCCGCCCGCATGGAGGCGCTGCGGGCCCGGCTGTACGAGGGCATGGCGGCCAACGGCATCGTCGACCAGACGGCCGACGCCATCTACGAGAAGCTGGTGGCCTTCGCCAACTACGGCTTCCCCGAGAGCCACTCGGTGAGCTTCGCCTACCTCGTGTACGCGTCGGCGTGGGTGAAGTGCCACTACCCGGCCGCGTTCTGCGCCGCCCTGTTGAACGCCCAGCCCATGGGGTTCTGGTCGCCCCAGACGATCGTGGCCGACGCCCGCCGCCATGGGGTGAAGGTGCTGCGGCCCGACGTGAACGCGTCGGCCGCCTCGGCCACCCTGCCCGAGGCGGGCACCGTGCGGTTGGGGGTGGAGTACGTGCGCACCATCGGCGCCGACCTGGCCAAGCGCATCGCCGAGGGCCGGCCCTACGAGTCGATGGAGGACGTGGTGCGCCGGTGCGGGCTGACCCAGCCGCAGGTCGAGGCGCTGGCCACCGCGGGCGCGTTCGACTGCTTCGGCATCGACCGCCGGGCCGCGCTGTGGGCCGCGGGGGCGGTGGCCCAGTCCCGGCCCGGTCGGCTGGCCGGTGTGGTGACGGGCGTGACCGCACCCACCCTGCCGGACATGGAGCCGGTAGAGGAGGCGGCCGCCGACCTGTGGGCCACCGGCATCTCGCCCACGTCGTACCCCACCGAGTTCATCCGGCCCCGGCTGCGGGAGGCGGGGGCCTTGCGGGCCGCCGACCTAAAGGGCGCGGAGTCGGGCACGAGGGTCACCGTCGGCGGCGTCGTCACCCATCGGCAGCGGCCTGCCACCGCGGGCGGGACCACGTTCCTCAACCTGGAGGACGAGACCGGGCTGGTGAACGTCATCTGCTCGAAGGGGGTGTGGGCCCGGTACCGGCGGGTGGCCCGGTCGGCGCCCGCCCTGGTCATCAAGGGGAGGCTGGAGCGGGCCGAGGGCGTGGTCAACGTGATCGCCGACCGCATCGAGGCGCTGCCCCTGTCGCTCAGCTCGGGGCGGTCGCGGGACTTCCGCTGAGGGGCCGTAGTGTCGACCTGTGTTCGCCCTCGGCCGGCCCAGTGACGACAGGCTCGACGCCGTCTTGGCCGACCAGGCCGACGCGCCCTACAGCTACGAAGCGGTGGGCGCCACCCGGTCTGGCCCACTGCCCGAGGGCTATCGCCACGACCGGCGCTCGGTGGCCCTGGGGTCTGGGCAGTCGGTGTTCGACCGGGCCGTGGAGGGCCTGCGCCGGTGGGAGCTGCACCGGGCCGCAGGCACCCGGCTGCGGCCTGTCGCCCCACCGCTGGCCGAGGGCGTGGTGGTCGTGCAGGCCATCGCGGCCGGGCCGCTGACCGTCGTGGCCCCGTGCCGGATCGTGTACGTGGTCGACGAGCCCGACGCCTTCGGATTCGGCTACGGCACGCTGGCCGCCCATCCCGAGGAGGGGGAGGAGAGGTTCCTCGTGGTGCGCTCGGGCGGGCCGGACGGCGAGGTGGCGTTCGAGATCACCTCCTTCTCCCGGCCCCGGCACGTGCTGGCCCGGCTGGGCCGGCCGGTCACCCGCTTCATGCAGGTGCGGGTGACTCGCCGCTACCTCGACGGCCTCCGCCGCTACGCCCAATCCGGCGCCTGACCCGCCCTCGCCCTCGGCTTCTGGGAACGCTCAGTGCGCTATGGCCGAACTGAGCGTTCCGAGAACAATGCGTCGTGCTGGCTGTTGACTGTGCCCGTGCGTTACGCCCCGAGCGCCATGGGCTATGGCTGAAGACAGCTTGGGACGCAAGGCCCGGGCTACTTGTTGGCGAAGGTGCCGGTGACCGAGCCGCCGGAGGTGGCCGCGGCCCGGAGCTGCTTGACCTTGTCGAGGGGCGTGGCGTTGGCCGTGTACGACACCCGCTTGTTCAGGGCCAGCACCTCGAAGGTGTAGTGGTGGGTTTGGCCCACGGGCGGGCACATGCCGGTGTAGCCCGCCTGGCCCGCGCTGTTGACCTCGGTCCGGGAACCGCCGCCGGGACGGGCCGAGTCGAGCCTGCCGTTCGTGCTCCCCGGCAAGCCGGTCACGATCCAGTGCACAAAGGTCCCGTTGGGCGCGTCGGGGTCGGTGAGGACCACGGCCACCGACGTGGTGCCGCCGGGCACGCCGCTCCACACGAGCGGCGGCGGCGTGTTGTCGCCCTTGCAAGAGAACTGCTGGGGGATGGCCCCACCCGACCGGAAGGC
>DASYMT010000457.1:0-6510 GCA_036008925.1 Acidimicrobiales bacterium
CAGCCGGTCCACCCGGCCTGACGTGCGGCGTTGGTTGGCGAGCACGCGACGGGCCACGCCGTAGAGCCAAGGAAGCTCGCGGCCCGTCGGCATGTCCGCCACCCGGCGCCACGCCACGGCGAAGGTCTCCGCCATCACGTCTTGGGCATCCGCCTCATTGGCCGACCGCCGCAGGGCGTACCGGAACACAGCATCCGCGCACTCGGCATAGGCCGCCTCGAACGCCTCGGCGTCGGTCCCCCCTTGGTCGGCTTCCTCCTCCGTCAACCGCGTCCTCCGGTCGGCCTGACGGCACCATAGCGGCGCCACGCAGGCGCGCCGAGGCTTGTCGCGGGGAGAAGGGTCGCATCTTGTTGTCTGTCCGGGACACCGGCTTTTCTTTCACCAAGAAACAGCCAATTTCAGCCATTGCCGGCTCGGAATCCGTCGGCACCGGTCGATCTTTCTTTGAGAGAGCAACCGGGTTCAGTGAAAGGGAAATGCGTGCGCAGGACGCTTGCCGTAGTTCTATTCGCCGTCGTCGTGCCGGCCACGACGGCCAAGGCCCCCCCGGCCGCCGCCGAGCCAGGCCACATGGCCTCGTACCACGGCCGCCAGATCGACCTGTCGAAGGACTGGGAGGGGGCGCAGGCGTGCGCCATCGTCTCTGACGACGACATCCGCTGCTTCGACTCGCAGGAGGAGTTGGAGACGGAGCTTCAGTTCGGCCAGGGCGAGGCCCCCGGCAAGCCCGAAAAGGGTGGGGCCCCATCAGCTTCGGTGGCGACGGCAAGCACCGCGGCGGCGGCCGGCCTCACCACGTACTGCCTGGGCTACAGCGACCTGTGGCTCACCCTCTACGAGCACTCCAGCTTCGGCGGACGGTCGCTGAACTTCCGGGACGAGAGCCTGTGGCAGAACCTCACGTTGTGGACCTTCAACGACATGATGAGCTCCTGGAAGAACAACACCTATTGCGACGCCTATGCCTCGTGGGACATCAATGGGGGCGGGGCGTGGCTGACGATGACGGCCCGCAGCCAAAACACCTATGTGGGCGCGACCTGGAACGACCAGGCCTCGGCCATCTACATCACGTAAGGGTGTCGGCCATCTCCTGAAAGACCGGAGGCTGTCCCGGACATAGGGAGCCGTGAGGGGCGACCCCTCGCGAAAGGGGGCCCCCTTGTTCCTGATCCGTGACGCTCGGCGGCGGTGACAGCCGCCGTGGGCGCGGGTCGGCGGACAGCCGCTGGCGGCGGTGACCGTGGTGGCCGCGGTCACCGTCGCCGCGCTGTGCCAGGCCTTCGTCGGTCGGGATGAGCGCGCCTGAGCTCGTCATCGAGCTCGACGGCGTGTCGGTCACGCATCCCGGCCTACCTCCAGTCGAGGGCCTGGCACCTATCAGCCTGCGCGTGCCGAGGGGCGCCTACACGGCGCTGCTCGGCCCGGCCGGGTCGGGCAAGTCGACCCTGCTCAACCTGCTCGCCCTGATCGACGCGCCGGTGTCGGGCGAGTACTGGATGTGCGGACGGGCCACGGCCCGCCTGTCCGAGGTGCAACGGGCCCACCTGCGGACCACCCTCATCGGCCTGGTGACCGACGAGGCCGGGCTGGTCCCCCACCTCAGCGTGGTGGAGAACGTGGAGCTGTCCATGCTGTACGAGGACATCCCCGCGGGCGAGCGGCGCAACCGGGCCATCGTGGCCTTGGTGGCGGTGGGCCTGGGCGGGCAGCTCCGGGCCTACGCGGCCCGGCTGTCGGCCGCCGAGCGCCGGTGCGCGGCCATCGCCCGGGCGGTGGCGCCCCGGCCCGTCGTGCTGCTCTGCGACGAGCCCACCGGCGGCGTGCCCGACGAGGGGGCGCCCGCTGTGCTCGGCGCCCTCGACCGGCTGCACGCGGCCGGGCACACGGTGGTGGTCGCCACCCGCCATCCGGCGGTGGCCGATCGGGCCGAGACGGTGGTGGAGCTGGCCCGCCGTTCCAGCCTTCCGTAGGGCGTCGCTACGGTGGGACGCCATGCCCGGCGTCGTGTTGGTGAACCCCGAGTCGGGGCCGGGCCAGACGGCCGTGGCCGACCTGCGGGCCCGGTTCGAGGGCCACACGGTCGAGGAGATCGAGCCCGACCGGCTGGACGAGCAGGTCGACAAGGCGGTGGCCGACGGGGCCGACTTCGTGGGGGTGGCCGGGGGCGACGGCACCGTGCGGGCCGTGGCCGAGCGCCTGGTCGCGCTGGGGGCGGACACGCCGCTGCTGCCCGTTCCCACCGGCACCCGCAACCACTTCGCCAAGGACGTGGGCCTGCCGTCCGTGGAGGACGCGGCGGCGGCGGCTCGGGCAGGCCGGGCGGGCCGGGTGATCGGAGTCGACGTGGGCCGGGTCAACGGCCGTTGCTTCGTCAACAACTCGAGCGTGGGCGTCTACCCGAAGATCGTGGTGCGCCGGGAGATCAGGGAGCATCGGCTGCGCAAGCCGGTGGCCACCGTGGTGGCCGCGTGGGAGCAGCTCCGCCACGGCCGTCGGGTCGACGTCACGGTGGACGGCGAGCCGCACGCGGCCTGGCTGGTGTTCGTGGGCAACGGCCGGTACGGCAAGGGCCTGCTCGACCTGGCCGACCGCGAGTCGCTGGACGAGCACGTCCTCGACCTGCGGGTGGTGCGGGCCGACCGGCCCCTGGCCCGCATGCGGGTGGCGGGGGCGCTGCTGCTGGGCAGGCTGGCCCGTTCGCCCCTGCTGTTCACCAAGACGGCCACCGCCGCGACCGTGGACATGGCCCGCCCGCGGGTGGAGGTGGCGCTCGACGGGGAGGTGTTCGAGGTGGACACGCCGTTGCGCTACGAGTCGCTGCCGCTCGCCCTTCGCGTGCTCGTCGGATGAGCGACCTGTCCGCGGGCGAGGTGGCCCTGGGGTCGCTGCTGGACGCGTCGCACCGGCTCCATCCCGACGACGTGGGCAAGGAGGTGGCCCGGCGGGCGGCCATGGTGGGCGCGGCGGGCGCCGTGCTCTGGGTCGTGGACCGCCAGCAGCGCGTGCTCACCCGGCTCGACGACCACAGCCAGACGCTGGAGGTCAACAGCAGCCTGGCCGGACGGGCCTATCGCACGGGCGCGGTGGTGCTGGCCGAGGACGGGCGGCGGGCGTGCTTCCCGCTGCTCGACGGGACCGAGCGGGTCGGGGTGCTGACGGCCGAGCTGGCGTCGACGGATGCGGTGACGATGGTCCGGTGCCGGCAGTTGGCGTCGCTGGCGGCCGAGCTCATCGTGACCAAGCGGGCCTACGGCGACGGGCCTGTGCTGGCCGAGCGGCGCCGGGAGATGGACGTGTCGGCCGAGATGCGCTGGGCCCTCATGCCGCCGCTGACCTTCGCCACCGACGTGGTGACGCTGGCCGGGGCGTTGGAGCCCGCCTACGAGATCGCGGGCGACACCTTCGACTACTCGGCCAGCGGGGACACCCTGCACTTCGCGGTGTTCGACGCCATGGGCCACGGGCTGTGGGCCGCCCGCATGGCCAACCTGGCCGTGGTGGCCTACCGCAACGCCCGGCGGCACGGGCTCGGCTTGGTCGAGACGCTGGCCTTCGTGCAGGACACGGTGGTCGAGCAGTTCGGCGCGGAGGCGACGTTCGTCACCGCCCACCTCGGGCGGCTCTCCATGGGGACGGGGAGGCTGTCGCTGCTCAACGCCGGACACCCTCGTCCGCTGCTGCTCCGGGGGATGCGCTCGGTGAGCGAGGTGCCGTGCGACCGGGGCCTGCCCATCGGCGTGGCCGAGGTGGAGGAGCGCACGGCGGTCGTGACCGAGCTGCCGCTGGAGCCGGGCGACGGCGTGCTGTTCTACAGCGACGGGGTGACCGAGGCCCGCTCGCCCGAGGGCGAGGAGTTCGGCGAGGAGCGCCTGGCCGACTTCCTGGTGCGGGCCGCGGCCTCGGGCGAGACGCCGTCGGAGATGATGCGGCGGCTGACCCACGCCGTGCTGGAGCACCAGAACGACCGGCTGGACGACGACGCCACCCTGCTCATCATCCACTGGTCCCCCTGACGCGACTGGTCCCCTTGACGCGACTGGGCCCTGACGCGACTTGGAGGACACAGGGCCGCGTAGCGCGGTCCCATGTCCTCCAGTCAGCCCGTCGAGGGGCGGATTAGGCCTGGCGCACGGCCTGGACGGCCAGCTCCAAGCGGACCTTCTTGCCTACGAGGACGCCGCCCGCCTCGAGCGCCTGGTTCCAGGTCAGGCCCCAGTCCTCGCGGTCGACATCGGTGGAGGCGGTGAAGGCGATGCGGGTGCCGCCCCACGGGTCCACGCCTGCGCCGTCGAACTCGACGTCCAGGGTGACGGGCTTGGTGATGTCCCGGATGGTGAGCTCGCCGTTGACCTTCCAGTCCCCGCCCTTGGCCTGCTCGACGCCCGTGGTGCGGAACGTCATGGCCGGGTACTCGGACGAGGTGAAGAAGTCGGCGGTGCGCAGGTGCTCGTCACGGCCATCGTCGCCGGTGGTGACGCTGGCGGTGTCGATCGACACCTGGGCGGACGACTCGGCCGGGTTCTCGGCGATCTGGATCTGGCCCTCGAACTCGGTGAAGCGGCCCCGTACCTTGGTGATCATCAGGTGGCGGGCGACGAACTCGACCGTGCTGTGCGACCGGTCGATGGCGTACGTGCCCGGTGCCGGGACCTGCCTGCCGTCGACCTCGCGGGTGATGGTGCCCTCCGTATTGGTGGTGGTGCTCATGATGCCTCCTCGACTGTGTGGGTTCATAGGGCTCCAACTAGTTGCGAGTGCAATTAATTCCTTGCGTTCGCAACTAATTTGGGCGCAGGGCGGGATACCCTGACGACATGCCCAAGAAGCCCGACGACCGGCGTATGCGGGCGTGGGAGTCGATGTTGTTCGCCCACACCGCGCTGCTGCGGCAGCTCGACCACGACCTGGCCGAGCAGTTCGACATGCCGCTGCCCTGGTACGAGGTGCTCCTGCTGCTCTACCGGGCGCCCTGCCGGCGCATGCGCATGCAGGAGCTGGGCGAGCGGCTGGTATTCACCCCCAGTGGCATGACCAGGCTGATCGACCGCATGGCCGAGGCCGGCCTGGTCCGGCGGGAGGAGTGCCCGTCCGACCGCCGGGGCAAGTTCGCGGCGCTCACCGACGAGGGCGTGGCCCGTTTCCGGGAGGCCGGGCCCGTGCACCTCAAGGGGATCCAGGAGCACTTCGGCCGCCACGTCTCCGACGACGAGGCCGACGTCATCGGCGACGCCCTGGGCCGGGTCCTCGACCGCTTGCGCTCCTGACCCCGCGTGTCTGGCTGTCGGGCCGCGGAGCGACAACGATGAGCGGGTGCGGTTCCGGATCGTCGTCGTGGGCAGGCCTCGCAGCCAGACGCTGGCCGACGCCATCCGCGACTACGAGGAGCGGGCCGGGCACTACTGGCCCCTCGACGTGCGGGAGGTGAAGGCGGCCGACGCGGCCCGGGAGTGGCCCCGGCTGGAGGAGGCGGCCGCGGGCGCCACGCTGGTGCTGTGCGACGAGGGCGGGCGCACGTTCGACTCCCCCGGCTTCGCGGCCTGGCTCGACAAGCTGCGGGCCGAGGCCAAGGACGTGGCCTTCGTCATCGGCGGCGCCTTCGGGGTGCCGGACACCGCCCGAGCCAAGGCCGACGAGCGCCTGAGCCTGGCCCCGTGGACCCTGCCCCACGAGCTGGCCCGCCTGGTCCTGGCCGAGCAGCTCTACCGGGCGGGCACCATCGGGCGCGGGGAGCCGTACCACAAGTGACCACGGTCGTGGCCATCCAGTGCTCGGGCGACGAGCGCATCACCGCCACCCACGCCAAGACCTTCGAGCTCACCGCCGACCACGACATCGGCCCCCGAGCCACCTGCGTGATCGGCGTGGGCGCCCGCGTCAAAGGCGACCCGGCCCGCCTCCACGGCCCGGTCGAGATCACCCTCGACGCGGGCGGGCACCGTCAGGTCGTCCACGCCGACGCCAACCCGTTCCTCGACCCGGTCGACGGCCTGGTCGTGCGCAAGAGCGACTTCCGCGGCGCCGGGACCCTCGCCATGGGGGCCGACACGGGCGCGGCCGACCTCGACCGGGCCCTGGTCCACGCCATGGCCGACCCCGCGGGCCGGCTCGACGTGCGCATCCGGCCCGTCGGCCCCCCGCCCGCCACCGTGGTCGTGACCGACGATGCCAGCCGCGGCTACGACGCCCCCGGCCTCACCGTCGTGCGGGTCCACGGGCTCGACGGGCCGACGCTGCCGGACGCCGAGGAGGTGGTGGCCACGTCGGCCCTGGCCCAGATGGCGGCCTGCGCGGCGCTGGCCCGTCCAGGCGAAGGCCCGACCCTGGTGCTCGGCCCCCTCCCCAGAGGGGCCACCGCCCGCCGGGCCTTCCTGGCCGCGGCGACGGCCTCGGCCCCCGTGGTGGTGTGGCGGGGTCCTGCGGGGCAGGCCGAGCCGCTGCTCGCGCTCGACCAGGCCGTGGTGGCCGTCGACCGGGGCGAGGCGGTGACCCGCATCGGCGCGCGGC